>NZ_JBSWSN010000006.1:0-190426 GCF_054095935.1 Candidatus Nitrosopumilus sp. bin_32a
ATCCAACTGCCTGATAGATGGAATCATACTCTGCAAAGTTCTCATCAAACCATTTCTTGTAGGTTGCCTCGTTGTTGTATCTGTCAACATAGCTCTGCGGATCTTTTGTTTCATCAACAAAGGATGCAATTCCTAACTCTTTTGGTTCTTCTACTGGTTCTGGTTGTGAACTTGTAATTGCATCGTTTACAGTTATGGTCACTGTTTCTCTATCCTCAATTCCGTCTTTTTTTGCAACGATATCTATGGTGTATGTTTTTCCGCCATCAGAACTTGTTGGTGTCCATGAAAATACTCCTGTGTTTGATATGATTTTAGCACCTGCTGGTGGGTTCTTGTCCAAACTAAACACCACATTACTGACTGAATTATCTAAAAGCTTGACTGTAAATAGCAATAATTTGCCTTCATCGATGTTTAACTTGCCTAATGGACTGATTTCGATATTAGTTGACTTTGGAGTAGCAGAAAATTCGTTTGATGTATTACTTGTTCCTACAATATTGATTGCTGAAACTTTGTATGTGTACTTTGAATTTGTTATAAGATTCGTATGAGAATATGTTCTTCCAGTACTTTCTGTATCTGCAACTAGTGTTGTGTAAGGATTGCTGTCCCTTTTTACTTCGACTTTGTAACCTGTGATTGGAGTATTTCCATCCTCTACTGGAGGACTCCATGCTAGGTTAATTTGAGTTGGTGAAACAACTGACGCAGTTAATTTTATCGGTGGTGATGGTTTTGCCATTTGAACTGCAGTTGATGTAATTGGATCATCTACTACATTGACTGAATCTTCTCGTGGAGTAGCTGATGCTGATGGTGATTCACCTGTGGAACCATATCCGATGTTTGCACTTACTGCATACGTGTATGTCTTGTCAGTTTGTAAATTAGATACGGTAAATTTTGTAGTTCCTGCATTTGTACTTCCTATAGTATCATCATATATTCCCGTATTAATTTCTCGTAGAATTTTATAACCACTAATTGTTTGTCCAAATGTTTCTGATGGTGGCAACCAAGAAAGTTTGATTTGATTAGGTGAAATTGCAGTAGCAGTTAATGCAGTTGGTGTTGTTGTATGTTGCGGTTTAATTGATGTAACAGGTGATGAAACACTTGTACCTGCTGAATTTATTGAGTAGACGCGATAAGAATAAGTTTCATCTGAATCTAATCCTTGATGAATAAATGATGTGGTTTTACTTGCTGTGTTTTCTGTAATTGGAATGTAATCATTTGAGCCAATTTTGTATTCTATCTTGTAACCTGTAATTGCAGGGACATTTACTGCCATGTCTGGCTCTGACCATGAAAGTATTATTGAAGTTGGAGAAACAGGTGATGCTTTAAGATTATCAGGTTTGCTGGGAAGTAAAACTACTGGTCCCGAATTAAGTTCAAACACTTGAATTCTATCATTATCTGAATCTGCAACTACCAACAAATCATTAATTGTATCAAGTGCGATTCCAATAGGTGTGTCAAATTGACCATCCCCTGTTCCAGATGTGCCAAATTCTTCAACAAAACATACTCCATTAATTATCTCGTCTGTTCCACTAGGACAAGTGTTTCCATCAACTATCTCAAACACCTGAATTCTATCATTATCTGAATCTGCAACATATAGCAAATCATTTGCTGTATCATATGCAAGTCCGGCTGGATCATCAAATTCTCCATCATCTGTACCCGTAGTTCCAAATTCTTCAACAAAACATACTCCATCTACTGCTTCATCTGTTCCACTAGGACAAGTAGTGCCAGTAACTAGTTCGAAAATTACTATTCTGTCGTTTCCAGAATCTGAAACATATAGAATTTGATTTGAATTATCAATGATCATATTTGTTGGATTTTTAAAATCATCATTTCCATTAAAGGAATCAAATTCAAACATAAAATCTCCTGTTGAATCAAACACTGATATTGAATCTGTTTCAATATTTGAGACGAGAATTTCCCTTGTTGATTCTTGAATTACGATTCCTTTAGCAGAGCCCAGATACTCATCCAATGCACTATTTGACGAACCGAATTTTGATTGGAATTCTCCATCATCATCAAAGATTTGAACTCGCTGATTATCAGAATCTACTACAAAAAATTTCCCTAATGCATCCCTTGCAATACTGATTGGATTTTCAAATTGCCCGTCTCCATCATCATCTGCCCCATCTGCATTATCATTACAATTTTGAATTACTGCAATGTCACAAAACGTTCCATAATTAAAATCAAAATCTCCATCATCCTCAAAGACACTAATTCTGTCATTGTTGCTATCTACAACGTAGATGTTTTTTCCGTTTTTATCTAATATCACATCTGTAGGGTTGTTTAGCTGACCGTTTCCTGTTCCAGATGTGCCAAATTCAAAAGAAAATTCAGGCTCAGCATATGCAAATTGGATAGATACGATACAAAGTGTGAATAATAGACTAAAAATTATTTTATTTTTCAAAGGATGACTAGTGTTCATTATCCAAAGTTAAATAATCAGATAATAAATTTCACTACCCATTAGATCAATTGAGGTTTACCCTATCTGAAAATTTAGATTTTGATATATTTTCTAGTTTTGAAAATTATTATTGCCGGTATTCCGACATACATTCCCAAATTCATCAATATCACACCAATTCCGTATCCCAACACTTCAGAATCTGTTTCTGCATATGACATTACAGATAGTGAAGATAGCAGTGGTGTGATTGAAAGTTTCACAGCTTCTTTGAAAAGAGGATTCTCTCTCTCCAAATCGGCAATTGTTGGTGAAAATGAATAGTACAGTTGGTTAAATCCGCTCATAAATGACATTCCAGATTCAGTACTCACCAACTGGTTGTCTCTGATCTCTCTTAGGAATTGAACTTGTGGTGCCATTTCAGAACCATATGTTGCAGTAGCAATAAGACAGCCACCGCCTTCAGAATTATCTACAATTACACACATTCCATTAACTAGATCAGTTCCTTCCCCACATTCTCCATATTCTTGTTCAATAATTTCTGGCTCTTCTAATCCGACTGCTTGATAAATGGAATCATACTCTGCAAAGTTCTCATCAAACCATTTCTTGTAGGTTGTTTCCTTGTTGTACCTGTCAACATAGTATTGTGGATCCAAGTTTGGATCAACAAATGGTGCTAATGTAACTGGCTCTTCTAATCCGACTGCTTGATAAATGGAATCATACTCTGCAAAGTTCTCATCAAACCATTTCTTGTAGGTTGCCTCATTGTTGTATCTGTCAACATAGCTCTGCGGATCTTTTGTTTTATCAACAAATGGTGCTAATGTAACTGGCTCTTCTAATCCGACTGCTTGATAAATGGAATCATACTCTGCAAAGTTCTCATCAAACCATTTCTTGTAGGTTGCCTCGTTATTGTATCTGTCAACATAGCTCTGCGGATCTTTTGTTTTATCGACAAAGGATGCAATTCCTAACTCTTTTGGTTCTTCTACTGGTTCTGGCTCTGCTTTTGGTTCAGGTTTAGGATTTTTTACTGGTTCTACATATGCTTGCTTTACTGTAATTGTAATGTTTTCTTTATCTTCCTGACTTCCTGCTTTTACTATGATGTCAAAATTATAACTTACATCTTGAATATTTCCGTGAGATTTTGATGGAGTCCAAACAAATTTCCCTGTACTTGAATCAATTGTAGCACCTGTTGGCTCGTTCTTTAAACTATATACTGCATTTTGAATTGAATTATCCATGAGACTAGCTGTAAATGTAATTGTCTTTTCAACCTCTACTGTTTTATCTGAGATTCCATTTAGCTCTAAGACAACATCAGGAACTTCAAATACTTTATCTCCATCAAATTCTAATAATATTGATGTACCATTCACTTCTTTTTGAGTATCTGTAAATGCTGTAGCGTTGTAAAATCCTTCAACATCAAAAAATAAATCAACTCCTCTTGGAATCGAACTAAATTCTCCCTGAGTTGTTGTAGGGTCTGAGACCATTCCTTTGTAATTTCCGTTTGAATCACGAATTATAACATAAACAATCTCTTTGCCGTCTTGAGTCCCAATAATTGTAAAATTCTCATCAATTGTGTAAAAGCTCTTCTCAAATGAAAGAGATGTAACATTTGCATATGCAGGTACAATCATTAGAATAATTAATGAAAATACTGCAAACAGTCCTAGATTTGTTCTCACGATAGTGTCTTTACAGCCAAGTCTTTTAAAAAACACGTATAATTTGTTCTAGAGAATTGAGAAGAATTATTCACCATATTTAGAGATCTAACAAGAATCGCATGTAGACGCCATCATCATTTTCTCTGATTTCCATATCGTAAAATGTTGGGGCCTTGATTTCTACTTTGAAATTATGCTTTTTCACATCTAATGTCTCTCCATATGCTATTGCATTGATTTTATATCCGTTATTTTCTTCAATATCAAATTCGAGTCTTTTGATTGCAAATCCTTCAGTAATTAGAATAAATGGTATCTCTTCTAGCCAGCTAAACAAAAGATAATGCAAGTCTTTTCCTTTTGCTGAGAACTTCATCTGTCCTTTTTCTTCAACCTTGTCTTGGTCTAGTGTTAGATTAATTTCTGCCTCAGCTGCTACTGCAAATGCTTCTTTAAGATCTTTAGCTGTAACCTCGATAATGGCATCCGTTGCGTGATCTAAAAACTTGTAACTCAATTGAAGATTTGTATTCTATCTGATTATTAATTTAGTTGGTCTCATTTTGCTTTCTCATCTAATTCTATAATGCCAAACATGTTGCCTTCAGTATCTGCACATTGTGCAAACCATCCCACTTTTAGAATTGCCATTTTTGGAATGAGCAAATGCCCTCCATTCTTAATGATTTTTTTTGTAAATTCATCAATTGATGGAACATTAATTGTATTTGTCATTCCCATCTGTCCTGGTATTCTTTTTGAGAGGCCTCCATCAATCCCTGGTTCCTCTGTTCCAGTCTTTGCCATCCAGTAATCCATTGGTCCATCCCATTTCTCAAATTTCCAATCAAATACATCGCCGTAGAACTTTTGTGCCCTTTCTGGATCGTCAACTGGAATATCAAAATGAGAAATTCTTGGCATGTATAATCATTAAATTATTTGGAAATAAGCTTTTATTTTTTAGAATTCCAGTATTTTAAAATTAGAATGCAACATTGATCTTTTTATGAAGGCAACTTTCTTTGATGGAAAAAATATGATCTATCATGATGACTATCCTGATCCAAAACCTGGAGAGGTACTAGTTAGAGTAAATTTGGCTGGAATTTGTGGAACCGACTTGGAAATTCTAGATGGCTATATGGCATATCATGGAATTTTGGGTCATGAATTTGTAGGAACTGTGGAGAAATCTGATAACCCTGATTTGGTTGGAAAACGAGTTGTAGGTGAGATCAATGCTGGATGTGGGACATGTGAGTCCTGTGAGCGAGGAATGGCCAGACATTGTCCCAACAGAACAGTACTTGGAATTTTAAAACGAGATGGCGCATTTGCTGAATTTCTTTCATTGCCAGAAAAAAATCTGCATGTAATCCCTGATAGTGTGACTGATGAGCAAGCTGTATTTGTTGAACCGTTAGCTGCTGCATTTGAGATTAAAGAGCAGGTAATATTGCAACCGCAATGGAGTGTAGCTGTAGTTGGTGATGGGAGATTAGCTCAATTAATTATTCAGGTTTTAAAATTGACATGCCCCAATTTGACATGCTTTGGTAGACACGCAAGTAAGCTTGAGAGTTTGGTAAATAGTGGAGTTAAAATTAAAATCGGCATTGAACCATCTGATGAGCAATCTTTTGATTTGGTAGTAGAAGCTACTGGAAGTAATTCTGGATTTGCAGACACTATGAAATTGATAAAACCTCGTGGGACTGTAATACTGAAATCAACTATTGCATCACGGGAAAATCTGGACTTGACTCCGACAGTTGTCAATGAAATTACCTTGATTGGTTCTCGCTGCGGACTATTCAAACCTGCAATAGATGCACTGGCATCTGGAATTGTTTCAGTTGATTCCATGATTGATTCTACATTTCCATTGGAAAAGTTTTCAGAAGCTATCAAGCATGCAAAGAAACCTGATACCTTGAAGGTCTTTCTCAAGCCTTGATTTTTGTATAAAATGTGACTGATGAGTTGTAGTTTTTACTCGTAAGGTAATTTAGTGTGATTTCTTTCTCAGAAGCAAATGGAACCATTTGATTCTTTTTTGATATGGATTGCAGAATTCTTAGGCGATCATCTCTATGAAGGGATATTCCTAGCTGCATTGCTTGAGACTATTATTCCGCCTATTCCCACATTGGCAATATTTCCAACAGCTGGATTTCTTGCATCACAGCAAGGAATAACTTTGCTGGGATTAATTCCGATGATCATACTTGGGGGAATGGGTGCAACAATTGGAACATCTGCAATCTATCTTATTGCATTAAAACTAGGACGTGTAGTTTTACTTCGTTACTTGAGATATGTCAAAGTGAATGAAAAAAAATTAGAACGAGTAGAAATTTGGTTTGAAAAATATGGCGACAAGGCAGTATTTTTGGGAAGGATGGTCCCTGTGATGAGGGAGATGATCTCAGTTCCTGCTGGATTACTTAAAATGAGAATTCCAAAATTTGTGGCATACACTTTTGCAGGTTCATGTGTTTGGTCTACTGGAACTATCTTATCTGGATATTATTTTGGCGAAGCTGTCGGTCTTAGCACTAGTACGATCATTCCCTAGTGATGAGAAACTTCTGTTTTTAAAAACTGCCTAGAGTTTTCTGTTTCTTTTCTTCCCAAATCAATTCCCGCATTCCTAATTGCATCCTCAAAGAGTTTGCAGTGTGAGGGCCAAACCCTTCAAAGTGATTGTTTGCCATTACCATTGCATTTGGAATGTCTTTGATCCCTTGGAGTTTTTTTGCCCAACTTGCAACCAATTCATCTTTATTTTTTGTAACTTTGCCAAACTCTGAATCTGGAATGGAACGATCACCGATCAATCTGACATACAGATAGTCTGATGTGATTGGCATTGGATTGTTCACTCCGGAAACTTCGTTCCATACAAGACAGTGTTTATGCTGTTTAAGATATGCAATCGCATCCTCTGTAAACCACGATTCATGTCTGCCTTCTATTGGATATAGAAAATCATCTGGAAGCAGTTCAAATAATTCCTGCAGTCTTGGTTTTGCCTCTTCAAATGATAATGATGGTGGCAGCTGCAAAACTAGTGCTGAAATCTTTTCATGAATTGGAGCCAGTGATGCTAAGAATGAAAAAACCTCTGAATTTGCCCTGTCTAGTCTCTTTTCATGCGTAATAATTGATGGAAATTTTGCTGTAAATCTAAAATGTCTTGGAGTGTCTGCATTCCATCGTCGAACAATTTCTTGTGCAGGAATCCTGTAAAATGTAGAGTTTATTTCTGTAATCTCAAAGATCTGAGAATAATATTTGAGCCATTCTGAACTCTTTAGGTTTCTTGGATAAAATGTGCCGGACCATCCTTGATAGCTCCATCCAGTACAACCAATTTTGATATTCACTATGCTTCTTCAAATGATTCCATTTTAAAAATTTGAAAGCTGACTATCGCGGAATAACCTTTACGCAGTCCTGCTGTATGCTCAGACCGGTAAACAATCACCTGCATTCAGACAATAGGAAATTGTGTCAGCTTTCTATATTCCATATGCAATTATGAGATAAAAAGTAGATGCTAAATCTCAAATGCTGCTAATTGCATGCGATCAAAACTATCTTTTGATAAATCCATTATTTATCATCCATTGAATGCTCTTTGCAAATTCATCATCAGATAACAATCCTTGACTCCACCACCCTGCATTTTTTCTTAACCATGATGGCAAGTTAGGTTCTGATTCTCCCTCTGCAATAGTTCCTTCATTGATGGTAATGATTTTTTCTTCAATTAGATATTGCAATGTTGTTGCAAAATCATCATCTGAAATTTGTGTCAAAGACCACCATTTTGCAATGCTTCTTACCCAATCTGGAATCATCGTGGTATCTTTATCCTCAATTCCATCTAATGGAATGATTCTGAGAATTCTATCGTCATTAGAACTGGGTGATCCTCTTCCGTCTTGATTGCTTGTTAGTATGTACAGGTATCCGTCAGGACCTGTTGCTACATCTCGTAATCGTCCGAATTCATCTTGGAATAGTTTTTCATGATGCAGAACAGTATTGTTTTGCAAATCAAAATCGATTACATGCAAGTGACTTCCCCTTAATGTTGCAACAAAATATTTTCCAGTCCAGTCTGGAATTTTATCTCCATAGTAAAACTCTACACCTGATGGAGCCCATGTGTCATCACCTGTATGTAAAATAGGGTTTTGCAAACCTTCTTTGGTTTCATCCCCAATAATGTCAGGCCATCCATAGTTTGTGCCTGGAATTATTACATTTATTTCGTCATGTGCTATCCCTCTCCATCCAGATGGTCCATGCTCTGTTGCAACCATATTCCCTGATTCATCCCAGTCTATCCCTTGAGGATTTCTATGCCCTATTGAAAAAATTGCAGAATCTTTCCAAGGATTATCTTCTGGAATTGTTCCATCAGAATTAATTCTAAGAATTTTTCCTCCGAGTGAATTTAGATCTTGGGCCAAAGATGGGTTTGCTGCTTCACCAGTTGTGACGTAAAGTTTTCCATCTGGTCCGAATTGAATTCTTCCTCCATCATGGAATGGTCCTCCAGGAATTCCATCAAGCAATGTTTTCTCTTCAGTTAATGTATTGTCTGTTAATTGAAATCTGACAAGCTTGTTTGTAGTTGTTAAAAATTCATTGTAAGTATAATAGATGTAGATGAAATTATTCTCCTCAAAATTAGGATCAACTGCCAATCCTAGCATTCCTCCCTCAACTCCACCTACATCCAGTGATAGCAATGGTTTTTCTAGCAATTGACCATCTTGAATAATTCTTAGATTGCCATTTCTTTCAGTAAATAAAATGTCTCCATTAGGTGTCCAATTAATACTCCATGGGATTGTGAGATTTTCAGCAACTGTCTCAACACTTACACCATATTCTGGATAGTCTTGGGCATATGCTAAGGGAATGATGAAAAATAATATCGCTAGAACAAATTCTTTCAATATTTTAGATGTATTTTATTTATAATTAAGGCTTGACTGATTATGAAAAAATGGAACTTAAGACCAACAACGATTAGTTATTTGGTGAGAGCTCCAACTTGATATGATAATGTGAATTTAGTATTTAGATCATACTGATGAATTCTACGTTCTGGTTATATGCAGAGTCCATTATGATCCAATATTTGATGGAATACAATTCGTATATCCGTTTGTTTAGAATCTAAAACCAAATAAGAAACGAGGTTGTAGCAGAAAACTGACGAATTTTAGATACTTGAATCTTTTTCGTGTTTCCTTTTTCCTATCTGCCCACTTCCTCAAAGTTTCTCCTCTGAATCTCAGCAGGTATGATAGTCCTCGTCATGCATACTGAGTAAAAATAAAATTTAAAGTGTTCTAGGAGAATTCTTAAAATTCATTTGAATATATCATAAAAAACATACATCTTTACATGATCTTGTTGATCTGCTTTATTATCAATTATCATCTAATGATAATGAAGACAGAACATTGGGGTATTCGAAGCACAATATCCTATTGTCGTGTTACATGCCAAAGCTTACTGCTTGGCATTGTAAAGGATAACCCGCAGAAAACTTCTGTCTTCCATTTATTCTTCAATCTTTATGGGAAGTTCAATTATGAATCTAGTGGGATTGTTTTTCACAGATATTTTTCCGTGATGTTGTTCTATGATTGATTTACAACTTGCCAGTCCTAATCCTGTCCCTTCTTGTTTTGTAGTGTATAGTGGGTCGAAGATTTTTTCTAGTATCTCTTTTGAAACTCCAGGACCGCTGTCTTCAATCTGAATAATCACTTTGTCTTCTCTGATTTTTGAAGTGATCTTGATCTTTCCTTCATCTTCTATTGCTTGCATGGCATTAATTATTAGATTAATCAAGGCTACTTTCATTGCTTCAAAATCACATGCTATTTCTAAATTTTCAGAAATAATCTCTAGACTAATTTTATTTGATTTTGGCAAATCATCAATTACAGAATCTAGTATTTTTTTAATTGGGTGTTTTACAAATTTCATTGGTCTTCCCTTGACAAAATCAAGCACGTTGTCTATCTGATGTGTGATTCTATACATTGCATCATCTACTCTTTCAAATTTTTTAATTTCTTCAGCAGATAAATTTTGGTTCTTGGCCTTTAGCAGATCTAAAGTCACTTTGATTACAGTTAATGGATTCTTGATATCATGTGCAAGACGAGATGCAAGTTCGCCAATAGATGATAATTTTTCTTGCATTAAAATTTTTGATTTATAATTTTCAAGTTCTTTTGACATTTGATTCAATGCAACCATGATATCATTTACATCTGAGTTGCTTGAATTTTTAGTTACGTTAGTGAATTCACCCTTTAAGATCTCCCTTGTCACTTCTACCAAATTTGAAATGGGTTTTGATACGAACTGTGTCATTACAATAATTAATACAATTATGGAAACTATTGAAACTATAATGGATATGAGAAATACTGTCTGCATCTCCTCTTCAATTGATGTGATTTTGTTTTGGGTCTCTTCGATTCCTAAAATCTCCATCTCTGAATTCTTTTCAATTAATTTGTGAAACTCTATTTCAATTGATGCTAAACCTGATACTGCTTCGCTTTCTGAAATCTCATTATTGTGAAATTTCCCAAGAACTATGTCGTTTTTCTGAATGATTTCTTGATATGTTTTGATATAATCTTGCATTTTCTGCTGCATCATGTCTGGTGCCAAAAATTCTCCTCTTGAATTTTTAGAATATGTCAGAGAATCATATTTTGTAACACTATCATCGTACTTTTCTCTTAATTCTTCATACGCGCCATGTTTCTCATCTGTATGCTCAAGTGAAACCCCCTGAACTGTTTGGATGCTATTGATGTGTATGTTTTGAAAATTTATTTTTATTTCACCTAGTGTTGTAATGGCTGGAATGCTCATGAATCTGTGGTATTCTGAAACTCCTTTCATCTCTTGGGTGCATTGCCACTGAAAAATACTGGATGTTATGAAAATTGAAAATAATATCGCAAATCCTATGATTGTAATTGTTCTAGTTCGCAATTTCCCTTTATCTGATATTTTTAAAATTACTATGTAAGTATATCATCTAAAAAATTGATTATTTTATCAATTTCTTGGCTTTTGCAAACACTGCAGACCACTGATTCCAGCTGAGTCTGCCTGTCTGTGTGTTTTGTTTTGATGGATGGTAAGATGTCAAAATTTTGAAATTCTCATAAGAGAATAATATGTTATGACCGAATTTTTCTGGTTTGACTTTGTATAATTTACAAGTGGCATCATACGCTATTTTTCCAAGACACAGTATGATTGTAATATTTTTTAGAATTTCTTTTTCCTGCTCTAAATAACTAAAGCATGTGTCCATCTCTTCTCTTGTTGGTTTGTTTTGCGGTGGTGCACATCTTACTGCTGCAGTAATGTATGCATTTTTTAAAATCAATCCATCATCTGCAGTTTGACTGGTTGGAATTGATGCAAATCCATACTTGTGCATTACTTTGAATAGCCAATCACCTGATGAATCGCCTGTAAACATTCTGCCTGTTCTGTTTCCACCATGAGCTGCTGGCGCTAACCCGACGATTAGTAATTTTGCATTAACATCTCCGAACCCTGATAATGGCTTGCCATAATATTTTTCTTCTTTGAATCTTCTTACTTTGTTTTTTGCAACATCTCTGATGTACTCTGATAGTCTTGGACATTTTTTGCAGCTTGCAATCTTTTTGTTTAGTGTACCAATTGATTTTAAACTAGAATTAGCCATTGTCTCAAATCAAACAAGTTTCTTTAAAATATTAAATGCGGCACTGTGTCTCTCAGGGGTGATCCACAATCTTTTGTAAATTTTATAATTTGTTTCCAAAACGATTGCTTTGCTTTTTCTCAGTCTTGCAGCATCAAAATGAAACCAATCTCTAAAGTTGCCAGATCCTGATACTCGCAATCTGCCTGAAAACAATCCTATTTTTCTCTCTGAAACTTTTTTGATGTGGGAAACCATTACGTCTTTTTTGCCCCAGGGCAGTGCCCAGGATTTGAAGCGTAATCTATCTTCAAAAATTATGATGTGCTTGTCACTGTAAAGGGGAGTTTTTGCCATTCTCTATTACTAATTTTATGAAAATTTGTCCGTAAAAACAATTTTTTCAAGTGGTAATTGCCCTCCTCTTGGCATTGCAGGCTGTGTCTGCTTTCCTATTGCCATTAGCATGGATATTATGTGGTTCTCTGGAAGTTTGATGATCTCTGCTACCTTGTCAGGATCAAATCCTATCATTGGGTTTGAATCATACCCCGCTGATTTTGCTGCGAGCATTATTGTCTGAGCTGCAATTCCACAAGAACGCATTGCCTCATCTCTTTGCAACTGCTCCTTTCCTTCGTAAAACGGCCCCATTGCAGAGACTAGAAAGTCTTGAGCTTCTTTTGGTGCGTTTATCCAGTATTGAGAAGGATTATCATTCCATGATTTCAAATCGGCGCAAATTACAATGAGCAATGATGAATCAGTAACTTGGGCTTGGTCCCATGCTGCTGCACGAATTTGTTTTCTAATATTGGGATCTTTGACTAGAATGAATCTCCAGTTTTGCATGTTAAATGAAGTTGGAGATAAAACTGCTAATGACATTAACTTGTTTATCTCATCATCAGAGAGTTTGTGATTGGAATCATAATGCTTTACAGAACGACGCTCTTTGATAGCATCAAATGTATCCATGTCCCTTGCTGATTCATTCTACGTATGTACTTTTTGCACGCTTGCATTTTTTATGAATCATTTTCAATAAAATGTGACTCTATGTTGCCACAATTATTTTGATAGTGCATTACTATTCCGTGCTCAAGTTTAGTTGTTCCGATATATTTCATGATGTATCTTGTAATTTTTCTACTTAACAAAATGTGTGTTCAAAAAATACACTTTAAAAAATGTCAAGACATTGCAAAAAGTGGTAATCTTTAAAAGAATTATATCAAAAGCATGATAGATAGTTCATTGAACTAGTCTTGGTTTTTCTAATCTTCATAGTATCTATCAAGATTAATCCCTACTTGAGATGCCCAATCGCATAGTTTTTCAACAAAATCATCATCTTCTTGTGTGAACATGGCATGATTGGGAATTTTTCTATAAAAGAAATTACTACTCACTTATCTTTTGTTCATTTTATACTGCGGCTTTTTCATAAATTGCAGATGTAATTGGCGATGCAATTCTTCTGCGTAGTGATATTTTGTAAAAGATCAATATTCCTAATATTTCTACATACTCTACAAAACCTACTGTGTAAAAGTGCATTAGCCATCCGTCTAGTGTCTCATCAATTGATGCTATGGTTGCACTCATCAGGGGAAACTGTGTTAGAAATGCAGCAGGTATCATTAAAAATCCTGCAAACCACTCTTCTGCCTTGAGTTCTTTTGCCTGGTGTATAATCTGCTCTTCTGTTTGCGGCATTGATGCATTTTTGATGTTGCCTGTCTTGTAATCAGAGTATGCTGTATTTCCCATCTCTATTGCAAATATCATCGAACCTAAAACCAATAGCAAAAATACAGATTCGCCAAATATTATAATTCCACGCTTGCCTTTTTGAAATTTGTATAACTGTCTCTCAAACATTGGACCAAAGAATCCCAGTTTCTCTTTCTTGGCTAAAATTATAATTGCAATTGAAATCGCAGAGATTACCCCAACTGATCCTAGCCAGTTATCTGATACAAACTCTACAAAGAGTAATCTTGCAGGCAGTAGCACTCCTGCCATGATTCCAAAAACAACTAGAGGCTCTAATTTCTCTCTCAAAATTATTTCAATCCTGCAAAGATCATGATATACATTAGGTGCAATTGCATATAATCAGCACCAACAAATCATTCTAGTGCCAAATTTTACCTGCTATCCCTGCATATTCTATGAGTGTGAAATGGCTCAGGCTAAAACTGATCAAATCGGACATTATTGCATATAACGATTACCACATGATCATTCGTCTTTCTTTATATGATCCTCGATCAAAGGTTGACAATGAAAAGTACACAACTTCTAAGCGTTGTTCTTTCACTGATTATGTTTACTGGCGTTACTGCTGGAAACACAGCTTTTGCTGAATCAGATGACATTGATGATATTCTAGAAGACTTTTGTGAAATGACTGTTGATGAACAAAGCGACATTCTATCAAAATATGACCTAGATGAGTATGCAGAAAAACTTGCAGCCGTCTGTAATATTGAAGATGAGGATGATCGTGAAGAATCACTTGAATCAGTCATTGATGCAATATATCTAGAAACAGATGTTTACGATGAAACAGACGACTCTGATGACATCATTGAAGATTTTGAAGACTGTGTTGAAGCTGGATATGATGTAATGGAATCATTCCCAGAAAAATGCATGACCGAAGACGGTAAAGTCTTTACAAATACTGATGATGACGATTCAGACACAGACGACGACAGATACGAAGATGACGAATTTGATCTTGATGACTTGCTTGATAGATACTGCCTGCTAAATGATGCAGACAAACGTAAATTTTTGTCAGAGCATCCAAGACTTGCACCATTTAATGAGAGACTTGCAAACTATTGTGATTTATCAGAAGATGAGCAAGATGCAATCGATGAATTAATCGAAGAGCACGGAGACAAAATCCGAATGGAACTTAGAGAATATTCAGACGAATATTCTGATAAAGGTCCTGGAAATCTCAAAGATCGTTTAGCAATGTTTTGTGATTTGACTGCTGAGAAAAGAGCAGAAAAACTCGCAATGCACGATGATCTTCCTGATGATCTAAGAGCAGACCATTTACGATATTGTGAAATGTCTGAAGACGAACAAGATTCTTTCAGAGATAGAATGATGGAGATGATGGATATAATGATGGATCACATGAAAGACTCTATGCATGACAAGATGACAGACCACATGGACTATGAGCGATTCTGCAAATTAACTGATGCAGAACTAACTGCAAGTACATTTGATGCAGAGTTTGTTAAAAAGGCATCCAAGTGGTGTGACATGACACCTGCAGAGCGAGAAGACTACAAGATGAAGCATCATGATGATATCAAAGAGAAAGTTTCTGATAAAATGGAGAAGTTCTCTGAGAAATCTGACCGTCTAAAGGCCATGATAATGGACAAACGTGATATCTCTGATGAAAGACGTGATGAAATCAAGATGAAATTCGAATCAAAATTCGGAGAAGATTCTGACAAGAAACGTTCTGAAATCAAGATGAAATACAAAGATCACATGTTAAAGATGAAGTACAAAATGTCTGATGAACGCAAATCTGATGTTCATGAAAGACTAGCAGAGATGAAGGCCTACAAGGCAGAACTCCGCGATAAATCATCTGAATTATCTGATGCTGAAAAACAACAACTTAGAGAAGAATTCATTGAAAAGGCAAAGAGCATGCAACTAGCATGGATTTCCCCACGTACACAAATGACTGCAGGAATTGATTCTGCAGAAGTAGAATGTCGTGAAGGATACAGCCTTGTAATGAAAGCATCGAACGGTGTGGCAATGTGTTTGCACGCAGATACTGCACTTAAGATGATAGATAGAGGAATTGTAGTTCCTGCTAACTAACTCTTTTTTTATTTTTATTTTTTAGAGCATTGAACCTAAGTGACAATATCCTATGAGAGAATCAAGAGATGTGGAACTTGACAGATAGCGCAAGAAAGAACGTACGAGAAATGCGACTAATTTAAAAAAAGAATCACATCACTAGAAAAGCAAGTAGCAAATCTGAAAAAGAAAATCTAGACATCTCTTTCAAATAATTTTCCAATGATCCTGTTAAGACACACATCCATGCGTTTTTCAATGTCATGCTCCCAGAATCTCAAAACGGAATAGCCGTCACGTCTCAGTTTTCTTGAAATCTTTCTGTCACGTGCCATGTTACGCTCTATTTTCTCCCGCCAGAACTTTTTTGCAGGCCTTTTCTTCTTTTCATAGTTGTATCCGTGCCAAAAGTCCCCGTCACAGAATATTGCAATTTTTTGTTTTTCTAACACAAAGTCGGGATTGCCATACATCTTCGGGTACATTGTGTAATCATATCCTAGCGCATCAAGCCAGTCCCTCATCATCAGGTCAATCTTTGTGTTGGTTCCTCGGATTCTTGACATGACCCATGATCTTTTCTCCTTTGTGAAGATGTCTGCCATGAAATGACGTATTCTTTGAGTCTATTTTCTTTTTGGATATTACCTTGTTTATGAAAATAATTGATAAATTAGAAAACTGCCTAGTTCTGCATAGTTACAGAAAGATCTAAATCATCTCTACACTGATGGATACCATTGAATCAAGAAACAGAGCAAAAAATTCAGGGAATAATTTTGGAAACGTTTCAAGATGTGGAATCTGAATGGTTTGCCTACTTTCAGCACAGGGCAGAGCAGATGCATTTGGATAAAAAATCATTCTTCATAGGCATGATGTATCCCAAAGTTGTCAATAATCTAGAGGATGCAAACATCCACATCAGAATAAAGTCTGATTCCTGGGGAGACCATGAAAATCAGAAAATCATCTCTATGCTAAATGAACTGTATGAAAAATATGTATAATTTTGAAAAAAACTTTTAATTTCTAGTATTTGGAAAACCAAATCATTGGAATATGAAATTCTAAAAAACCCAATGGGGCTAATCGAGTTTACACTAAACAAAGGTGAAAAAGTAACAGCAGAAGCTGCTGCCATGGTTTACATCCGAGGTGATATAATTACTGAAACTAAAATGCGAAAGGGCGGATTTTTCAAATCACTCAAAGCAGCAGCATTAGGTGGAGAATCATTTTTTGTAAATGAATTCATCGCACAAGAGGACAACTGCAAGCTAGGATTAACTGGAAACATGCTTGGAGACATTCAGGTGATCAATGTAAAGGAAGAATTCATTGTTTCATCAGGTGCATATGTTGGCTCTACAGGTGAGCTAACACTGGATACTCAATGGCAGGGATTCACAAAGGGAATCTTTGGAACAAACATGTTCATGCTAAAGACAGTAGGAAATGGAGATATCTTTGTCAACGCATGGGGTGGTATTTTAGAAACCAAACTAAACCCTGGAGAGAAGATGATAATTGACAACTATCAGCTAGTGGCATTAAGCTCAACTGCAAGTTACAGAGTAACAAAGCATGGCTCTTACAAGACTACTTTGTTTGGTGGAGAAGCACTGGTAATGGAAATTATTGGCCCTGGAACTGTATACATCCAAACTAAAAATGTCATGGAGTTTGTACGCTCTATAATTCCATTTTTACCTAAAAACAATCGCAATTAGAAAAAATAAGATTATAGTTATAGATTATAGTTCTAGTTTTTTAGCAACTTCTTCATACTCTTTAAAATTATCCAACTCTTCTAATTTCATAATTTGCAAGAGATTAGTCGTCTCATCAATTAATTTTGCAAGCCTTCTCTGTGACTGTTCATACTCTTTGTCCTCTTTGTCCTCCCATTTCTCTAGTCTTTCCTTAAAGAACTCTATACGGCCAAGCTTGTAGTCAATTTCACCTACCAAAATTTTAATTGATTCTAATTTCATAATTTTTTTTAAAATAATTGCAAACTTAAGCCTATTGTTGTCTTGAGATTGTAAGATCAATGGGTATGTGTGATATCAAATTTCTTTTTCTGAGAAGTGATTGATTTTGTTACTGGTATCATCTTGTCAGCTAATTTTCTGATTTCTGATTCGCTCTTTTCAGGATATTTTATGTGCAGACATTCATGGTACAGTGTATTTACCGTTTCAACTTTGGGCTCTGATGCCAAATGAGGATTTATCCAAATGGTGCCGCATTCCTTTATGCATTCTGCCCAGACTGCGCTAGGCTTGAGACTATTTTTGTAAACATAATTTGAAAAATGCTTTCTGTCATAGACTAGTACAGGCTGTACTTTCATTTTCAGCATATTTTCAAAAGTATTGAGCAAGGTTTGATGCCATTCCTTGTCATTGGCAGAAAACTTGAATTTCATATCGCCTAATTGGAAAACTATGATATTGAACTTAAGCGTATTGGAGTTTAGAATCTAGTCCTTGTTTTTTTCATTATCTTTTAGTGCCTTGTCTAGTGGAACGGTAATCGTTCTATCTGAGCCTTTGCAATAATTTTTTCCTTTGTAATGTTTGTGGATTTTGATTTTGGCCATCATGACACTGTCTATTCCATATGTTCCCTGATGATCTGTGATTTCTTGACTGACAATATGACAAGTTTTAGAAACATTGCACCATTTACACATAATTTTCATTTTTTTCTCATCGGCCATAAAGTGTCTGTAAGAATCACAAACTTGAGCTTATTGTATATTTTCAGAGTCTAAGAATTATCTTTTATGGATTGTTTTAGTTCAGCTAGAGATTCTAAATATTGTTTTTTCTCTAGATTTTTAGGAATAGTTTTGTTGTTCTTGTTTTTTTGTGGTGATTTGGATTTGCTAGTTTTACTCATATGCACATTAACGTGTTTAATTGACTTAAATCTTGTTAGAGTTTAGAAACTATTTACTTTTTTTGAGCCATTCCCATTCTGCTCTTTCAACTTCTTCTTCTTCTTCCAATTATAGATCAAAAGAAAATCCGCTTATTTAGAATAAAGTATGTTCAAAAAAGCACACATTAATCAAATTTTCTTCATAATCTGACTTCTCAAAAAGAGTTTAGAAAAATAAAAATCCGAGGATGTTAACTCATTGAAGATATTTTCTCTTTAGTGCCTATTTTGTATGCTGCATCAATTGTAGATACAAAAATCATCCCGTCTCCATCATTTCCTCTATTAGCGACATCCATAATTGCAGACACCACAGAGTCTACTTTTGAATCATCTACTACAGTAATCAGGGTATCAATTCGATTATAATCTGCAATGTATTTTGCAGTTCCTCGTGCTCCGCCTACCATTGGTCTTTCAGCATTACCTTTACCTCTGTTTTCTGCTACTGTGACTCCTTTTGCACCTGCTTTTAGAATACTATCCACTACTTCACTTCTCCTCATACTAGGTATCATGGCTTCAATTCTTTTCATAGAATAAATCACTAAAATTCCCATTAAAATAATTTTCCAATGATTTTATTTTTCACTGTTAAAATTATCCTGCTTATTGAATCTTAGAATCTAGGATTCACAACCAATTCCATCTTTGTCAGCATCAAATCCATGAGGATCATTTCCCAATACTATAAAATCAGAATAACGAATATCACCACAATTCAAGTCTGGTGGATATTTTTCAATGCATACTGCAGGATATGACGGATCACAATTTGTAGGTGGATTATCTACAATGCTTTTAATTTTAGATATTTCTTCTTCTCCCCATTTCTCAGCTGCTACTCCTTTTTTTTCACCAGTAACAATGTCTGTCCCAGTTTGTGATTGATATACCAGTGCAGCTGCAATGAATAGCACAAAGGGCACAACAATCAGTGCTGCAATGATTACTGGCTTCACAAATATTTTCCATATGGTATGAACTTAAGAGTTTTTATTAATCACGGTAATGTTGAAACTAGGCATTCCCCTTTGTGTTCAATTTTAACTCCATGACATGCTGCATCTTCAACACCGCAGGCATAAGTGATTCCATCCTCACCACAAACAGGATCATACACAAGACATTGAATTGAGCAATTTGGTTCAAATTCAGATTCTTGGGGGTTGATGGGAGGATTCAGTCTTTGCTCTTCTTCTACACGCTCAAAACATTTTTCCAGTTTATCTGATTGGCCCATGTATTTTTCCTTGCACTCTTGGTCCAGGTATGTTTTTTGCAGTAATTGCCATGCGTTTTCATTGCGTTGCTCATCATCTATGTCTTCAAGATTTTGCTGAGGCATTGACTGGATGAAAAAAACTGCAAATACTGTGGCTATAATAATAGAAATTACTATAATTGCGATAATTAGTACTGGATTCATTTCTTTTCCTTGTTGTCTTTTTTATTGAAAATTAGATCAGAATCTCCTTCTTTCTTTTTAAATTCTTCAAATTCTTTTTTTTGTTTAATCATAATTTTTCTATACTCTTCTTCCATGAGTTTTCTTGAGGAATTATCAACTTAAGCGTTTAGAGTTTGTTCTTTGTCTCGTTTACATAAACTACAATATTCTTCTTCTGAATTACGGTTTATTGGAGTTAAACAATCATTGCAATATTTCATAGCTGTCAAAGTCAAACCTAGTATATTAGGAAATTACTGCAATCTCTCTAGTGCCAGTTGGTACAGGTGTGAGTTTAGAATCTAATCTGTTTTTTCTTTAATTCTAAAATCATGAGTTATTCTTGCTTCTTGCCATGAATACCATATAAAATTCCAGATTAAATCATCAACATCTTGGCGGTGTTTCTCTGTGAGTTTCATATTTTGTAAATTGTAAATTATCTTTGCCCTCATAGTCCCCAATCGCACTCCCAACATGACGCATTCTCTATTATTTTTTGGTAGTACCTTGCCTCTGAAATTATCAGGTTCTGAATCAAAAATATCAAAATGTTCTTTATGCCATTGAAACTTTGATTTCTCAAAAACTTGAAGAATCATAGATATCGTATCATAATCCAAGTTTTTTTTGTCTAGTTTTGCTTTGATTAAATCCTCAGATGCCTGTTTTCTTTGCCTAGCAAGTCTTTTCTCTAGTTCCTTTAGGGATTTTGATTTTTCATTACTCAATAATTTTTCAATTATCTTTGTTCAATTAAGGATTTAGATAGAAAAATTCAGTTCTTTTCATATTCGGCATGGTCACATTTTGGACAGTAATATTCAGCCGGTATGTTTTTTGTTTTGTTTCCCCGTCTTTTGACTTTGAGAGATGTAATGTCCATCTCAACATTGCATTTTTTACAAATCTTAGCCATAAATTAACTAGGAAAATAATGAACTTAAGCTTATTGGAGTTTACAATTTTGAAAACAGATAGTAATCAAAGCCAAGTAGTTATCCATTGACAACTCTGTGTTATGGCTCCAACACCAACTCTGATTTTCTTGATGTTTTTACTAGTTGATTACTATCTGGAAAAGTTAGGTAATTATGAAATAAAAATAGTATTGTGCTGATTATGAAAATTTGTTTATTTTTGCAGTAAATTTTGTATGAACTTTATATTTTAGAATCTACAATCTCCACAAAATACTCATTATACTATAAAACGCAACAGTTGCAACAATTATCATTATTACTCCCTTTGTTGCATCCTTCATAATTAAAAATCATTCATCATAAACTTAAGCTTGTTGTAAATTATCATCTGTGCTTGCCAAGAAAACACTGTTTGCATATTTTACTATCGACTCTGGTTTTTAAAAATGCAATTTGCTCATCATTTAGTCGTCCATGCTGAATCAGATTTAGCAATTCTTCACCATCTATGATTTCAAAATTTACTTTACAATTACACTCTGTACATTGACAGTCAATTTTCAAACCCAATATGACTATGATGTAAAATCAATCTTTAAAATAATTTATTTATTCAAATCAGGATCTGCATATTTTTGCCAAATTTCCATCTGCAACCAACATCCATTACATACAGTTGGCCTATCTTGATCATGTGATATGGAATGGTTTTCATGGCAAATCTTGCAGGTAAAATATTCTGTAATTATCTCTGACATGCCTATATTTTGAAATCATTCCATTAAAGCATCACTACACAATGTGAACTAGACCCCAAATGATTTGGATTTTTTTTCACAATTCGGACAATTCATTCCTTTTGTCTCAAGGCCACACTTTTTACAAAACACATCAATTCCTGCAACCTCGCGTGGGCTGGTCCTTGAAATTTTCACAATCAGAATCAATACTATCAAAACTCCTATTGCAATTCCAATGTATGCAAGTACCATGTTTACAGTAGCACTTTATATCTTAAAAATCAATTCTACACTGTCAAAACATACTGGTTTGCCAAAATTCTCTTAATATCGTCAATATACTGTCGTCTTGTACTGCTAACAAATCTCCAACGTGCTTGCATTTCATCTTCTAGTATTTCATAAACTAAATCCATCTCTTCACCTGCATCAAGTTCTCTTTTTGCAACAATCATTAGTTCTTGCAAGCGTAGTTTTTTTCTCCACGTGTGGGCACAGTCTACCATTTTATTTTTTGACTCATTAATACTCTAAAAGGATCACTATACATTGAATCTATATTTTACAGACTCAAATAGAAATATCCTTTCCGGGAACTATCTTGCTAATTTTTGGAATGTCGTGAATTTCCAGCCCTTCTAAATATTCTAACTGCTTTGAAATTAACTCTGAATCACCAAATGAAATTAAAATTCTATCACTGTGTCTTATTTCATAGAGATTAATGTTTGAAATAGATTTTCCATTAACTAAAAATGTCATGGAATTGTCTTTATCAGTACAGTATTGACTTGCTTGATAGCTTAACTCTATACAATCAGGAGTTATCTTTAATCCAAATGATGCAAACAGCATATCCAACGGAACATCAGTTGCATGCTTGTGAACTAGGTATGGATTGTCATTTTCAAAATGAATGTACTTGCTTTGAATCTGAAACTTGGGATGCGAAAAATCTAACTGATCACCGTTTACAAAAACTGCCAATGCTGCGTGTGCATGCTCACTGCCAAATTGTCCTACTCCGTATTGTTTTGCCATCTTCTCCTCTAGTGTCTTAAAGGTGGTATTATCAAGAATTTGTGAATCAATTTCACTCTGATTTAGAAAATAATATGCAAATACTCCTGCAGCAACTAAAACAAAGGCTATTCCAAATATTGCAAGTGATCTATTTTTTGATTTTGACTCTATTTCAGGTTCAAAATATGCCGTATCGCTCTCATCTGCTCTTCCTGGAAGACTAGAATCAGAATCCTCTTTTGGTAAAGCCCCTTCAGTCAAGTAATACCTATGATCATTTTATCGTATAAATTTCCATGTCTGGAATTATCTATACTCTCCACCACAATCACCAATCACATCAAAGAGATCATTTGATTTTGCAGTAACCGAACTAATTGATGAAATGTCTTGTTCATCTAATTTTACATCAAAGACTTGGGTATTGTCTTCTCTGTGTTCGGCAATTCCTAATCTTGCACCAATTATTACTCCTGCAACTTGTGGTTTGTCTAAAACAAAACGCGTTGCAATATTTGCAATGCTGCAGTTGTGTTTTTGTGCAATTTTATTTAGGATTGATAACAATTCTTGAAATAACTGCCATCCACCCCATGCATCTATCATGTTTTTGTATTTTTGTAGACTAGATGTGGTCAGATTCCCTCTATGTGGTTCATCAACTCCAAGATATTTCTCTGAGAAAAATCCACCAAGCAACGTACCATAGGATAGAATCTTTATTCCATGTTTTGCAAAAAACGGGGCCATCAGTTTATCTGGTCTCTGATCTAAAATGGAATACTGAACCTGGTTTGATACGATATCATGTCCATGCTCTTTGATGATTTTTACTCGCTCTGTATCAAAGTTAGTTAGTCCGATGTTTCTGATTTTGTTTTCATTTTGTAATTTTGATAAATTATTTAGCGCATCAAGATAACTCATATCATTATAATCCCACCAATGAAATTGTAGCAAATCAATACAGTCTGTTTTCATTTTTTGCAATGACTGCTCGATGTAGTGTGTTACGATACTATTGCTCATTGGACCTGGATTTGGAACAAATTTTGTTAGTGCTTGAAAGTTACTATTTCCAATTTTTTCTCTAAATTCTCCAATCAAAGATTCTGCAGGACCGTAAATGTCTGCCAAATCCCATGTTGTAAATCCTGACTCTTGATATTTTTCCATATCTGATACTGCAGACTCTGAATCAATCTGACCATGACCTCCTGCAACTTGCCACATTCCATTAAGAATTCTACGGATTTGCAAATTTCCCAGAGATGTCTTCTCAATTGACATATCTTGATACAATTTTTCTTTGGAATATAGTTTACTTGGCTAATATTGAGTAAAGTATTCAGAGTTGTAGAATATTTTGGATCTAGTAAAAAATGCAGAACTGTTTGCAAAGAACAAACATGCAGGGCAATTCAGAGAAGATGATGCCATGCCATATTCAAAACATCTAGATGATGTTGTAAATAGACTCAAAAGTTTGGGTGTAATTGATGAGCAGATATTTTGTGCTGCATGGCTCCATGATACAATAGAAAAAACTGAAACAACTTTTGATGATTTGTATGAACAGTTTGAAAGCGAAATTGCAGTGCTAGTCTCCTCCTTGTCAAAAGACATGACGTTGCCTAGAAAAAAAAGAGAGCAAGCATTTGTAATTCAACTCAAAGAATCATCATCTAGTGCAAAACTAATCAAATTGTGTGATATTTCTGCAAACTTGGGTGAATTAAAAAATTCTAAAGCATCAAAATCAAAAAAATCACGACTAGTAAAACAGCAAAGAAATTATCTCAATATTATCAAAAATGATATCATAGGAAATACAAACTATCCAAATGTCTATTCTCTTATGGAGAGTGCCAATGTAATTTTCAAAAAGTTTGGCCAGAGACCTATACTGATGCATTTAAAATCATAAATTAGCCTCAAATTATTTCAAAAATCTTAAATCCATAAATTTTCCAGTTAGTATATGAGTGAAAATAAAGATTTTGAAATTCTAGACAAACTAAACAACAAGTATTTCACAGAACTGGAGATTTCGGTTCCACACATTCAACAAACACTATTTGATTTACAAAATGAATTTTACAAGACATGGAGAAATGCAATCACATCAAACACATCATTGTACAAGGAATTCTTGTATGATATGGGATTTAGTTTTCCAAAATCTGCACAAGATCTTGTAGAAAATATGAGCGATGAGGCTCTGAAATTTCGCTCGATATACAACAAACTCACAATCTCTAATGTTGAATCAGTCAAGAACAGTGCAAAGACATGGAATGATAATGCTGATACCTTTATGGATTTGAATAGGAAAATAATGCATTATTGGCTATCCGCATTTTCTCCAAAAAGAAACTAGTCTAATACTACAACTGCAATAATTGCAACCAGACTTGCAATCATTGCTATGATTGCATACTTGCTTTTCTCACTCCATCCTTCTTTTACGGTTATTCTCATGATGTATTCTTCAAATTTTTTGTATTCATTTATGCCTATTGCTAGTTATCACAGAAATATCTAAATCACTACCATCTGACATCTAATCATCTTGGAATTACCACGTGGAATGAAAGACTTTGAGGGTGAAGAGAACGCCAACATTGAACACATTAGGAATCATTTCAAGAAATTATCAAATTTGTATGGATTTTCATTTATGGATCCGTCTCCAATAGAACTATTATCCACACTAGAAACAAAATCTGGTCCTGGAATTAGAGATGAGATTTACTATTTCAAAGATAAGGGAGACAGAGAAGTAGCATTACGTTTTGACTTTACAATGGGACTCACAAGATATGCAGCATCCCAAAAATCAATGAAACTTCCAGCCAAAATCTCAGCATTTGGTGGCGTGTTTAGATATGATGAGCCACAAAAAGGCAGATACCGATATTTTCACCAATGGGATATTGAAGTTTATGGCAAAGCTAGTCTTGAATCAGAGGCTGAAATAATAGAAATTACATCTAGATTATTTGATTCTCTATTGCTCAAGGATATTACAATTGATATCAATCACAGAAACCTTGTAGAGTCTTACATTAACAAAATATTTGATTCAAAAGATCCAGAAATAGTTGCTGATATTTTACGTGCAGTAGATAAAATTGCAAAAAAATCAAAAGACCAAATTTTAAAGGAATTTCAAGAAAAGGGGTATGCAACTGAAAAACTAGAAAAAATTCTAGAATTCTCACAAATTAAAGGCTCTATTGCAGAAGTAGAAAAGACATTTGATGTCTCACAGCTAGAATCATGGGATGAACTAAAACAATTAATTGATTCACTGGAGAATAGGGGAGTTTCAAATGTTAGAATTAATTTTGGAATTGTTAGAGGACTAGATTACTATTCGGGAATTGTCTTTGAAGTGTTTGATAAAAATTCAACTCTGGGTGCACTTGCAGGTGGAGGACGATATGACACACTAACTAAAGCATTCAACAGAGAAGACATTGGTGCAACAGGAGTTGCAGGTGGTGTTGAGAGAATCATCTTGACAATGCAGGATCAAAAAATAATTCCTGCAACAAACCAAAATAGAGTTGCAGTATTGTACATTAATGAAGAGATGCAAAAAGTTGCTCATTCTATTACATCATTACTAAGACTCAACAACATTCCAACTGATATTGATTTGGCAGGACGCAACATGAAAAAGCAAATGGATATTGCAACTAATGCTAGATTGGCAATTATAGTTGGACCCCAAGAGCTAGAAAACGGAAATGTAGTTCTCAAAGATATGGTAAACGGAACTGAAGGAACTATATCTTTAGAAAAACTAACTGAAGACCCAAAATCTATTCTTAATTTAGAAAAGCTCTAGTTAACATCATAATTTCAGGACCGCTAGTCAATGATCCTACAACCACGCAGTGATTATTTACCAAAATCCCTGATGAGACATATGGGACTCCATTGTTTATGGAACTCTGCTCAATTTTTACGCCTAGAACATTGGATATGGTCTTCATATCTTCCTCATCAGCTTCTGGATGTATTGCAGCACCAGTTGCATTTGCAACTAAAACAACTCCTGTTTGGTTAAACCCTGCAATTTTTTTCTGAATTACCTCCACTCCCAAAACATCTGAAATTGTTTGACAGTCTTGTTTTGATAACCAAGGTGATACGACTGCTCCTTTGTCATTGGCGCAGATTACATTTCCAAGTGCATTAAATTTAGTATCTAAAACTCCAACTTCTAAATCTGTTTCAGATTTTAGATAATCGTATTCATTTTGATAAGCAGTATTTGGAAGTAGGATTCCTTTATTGTTCATAACTGACAATGCGCCAATTAATCTTGTATTTGCAATTGCAGTATTGTGAATTTCTATGTTTAGATATTCTGCAAGCTTGTCAGATTTGGTTTGAGCAAACCCCATTGGAACTAGACCAATACTGTCATTGACAGTAATGTATACTCCAAGGTTTGGCCCCCTATACACATCATACTTGATAATATCCATATCCAGAGTATTGATCGTTGATCGTTATGAACGTAAGGAAATTTTTCGTTCCTAGCAGATCTCTAGTTTACAAATGTGTTCGTAAAACAGCTATCTAGCTTTAAATAATAACCCAAAGAAAATTGTATCATGCCAATAGCAGAAAATTTTCCTGAAGGCCTAAAGCCACTTGGAAAAATAAACCTCGATGATGGAAATTTCCATATCATGTGGGGTCCAGGTAAAACCAAAAACACTGATGGCTCACAAGCTGAAGTGTTAGCAGATGCAGAAGTTGTTGCAGCATATGCAGCAAGAGGCGAAGAACAAGTTCCTCTTGGTGTCAGCGGTACAATGGTTGCAGTCGATTGGGATTCTTGTGTTGCAGATGGTGCTTGCATTGAAGCTTGTCCTGTACAAGTCTTTCAATGGTATAGAACCGAAAAAGATATTCCAGCAAAAGATGTTGTTGGTCAAACCTTTGCAGGTACTGGCAGTGATGTTAAAGATGAACGCAAAGATCTTACCGATAAAGCAGATCCAATCAGAGAACACGATTGTATCTGGTGTATGGCCTGCGTTTCAGTATGTCCACCAGCAGCTATCAAAGTTGATCAGTCAAATGTTGAAAAACATGAAAGTGCTGCAAAAACTTTGTAATATCGCTATCTAAAACATAGAAATTTTTGATTTTTATAATCTTTTTTTTGAATTTAGTCCCAACTAATTTTATCTAGATTTAAATAATATTTAGAAATATTATTTCTCATGGTAGATCTACAAATACCTGAAGACTTTTGTCACAACGATGTTAAACCAAAAGGAAAAACTAGCCATTCTGATGGTGAGAATTTCCACTACATTTGGGGTGATGGAAGAACTGATGGTGCAGCATTCTCAAACGAAGATGTAAAAGCAGCCTATGAAGCAAGAGGAGAAAAACAAGTTCCTCTAGGAATTCATGGTACTTCTGTTGCAGTCGATTGGGATTCCTGTGTTGCAGCTGGCGCATGCATGAGTGTATGTCCAGTACAAACATTCCAATGGTACAGAACCGAAAAAGATATTCCAGCAGAAAAATGCTTGGGAGAAACTTTTGATGGTACTGGCAAGACAGAACAAGACGAAAGATTAGATTATACAGACAAATCACAACCAATCAGAGAACACGATTGCACTGTTTGTATGGCTTGTCAAGAAATCTGTCCTGAAGGAGCTATTCTGATTGAATCAGCTAACCAAGAATGGCACGAGAAAGCAGCCGGAACATATGTACTTATGAAATCCGGATCTGAAAATCCTCACGCACACGATTAAAAAGAAACTTTTTCTTTTTTCTTATTTTTCTATTTTACATCAACAGATTTTAACCTCTATTGTTCAAGATTTTTTGCAGAGGTCGCCTAGCTCGGTAGGGCGCGGGCCTTGAGAGCCTGTGTGCGCAAGCATACGGGGGTTCAAATCCCTCTCTCTGCGTTTTTAATTTTCTACTTTAGCTAGTTCTGCTAACATTGCAGATAATTGAATCTCAGAATTTGCTCCAACTAGTACTCTATAATCATACTTTGCAATTATTTCTAAAATGTCTGCTAATTTTTCATGTTTTGATTTGAACACTGCAGAGTTGATATATTTTAGAAAATCAGATTCTGACATTCCATAAACTTTGATTAGCTCAATCATTTTTTCTCTGGCTTCTAGAACTTTTCCTGCAAGTGCCATTTTTAGAACTACATCAACATCGCTGGTTTTTGTCAATCCTGCTGAAGATTTTACATTCTCTTCTGTAATATCTCCAATACTGGCAGTTGCCTGCATTAGATTAATTGCATGTCTCAAATCTCCTTCAGAATAATCATAAATTGCTTTGAGTCCTTTTTTGTCAGTTTTCACTTTTTCTTTTTTGGCAATCTCTTCTAATCTGCCAATAATGTCATCTTCAGGAATTGATGTAAATTTGAAGGTAGCGCATCTACTCTGAATAGGATCTATAATTTTTGAAATATTATTAGCTATGAAAATAAATCTGCATATTTTAGCTGTATCCTCTATAATTCGTCTCAATGCAGTCTGAGCATCATTTGTCATCTCGTCCGCTTCATCTAAAATGATAATTTTGAATGGGACTTCGGCCATTCCTGCAAATCTTGAGAATTTCTTTACTTTCTCTCTAACCATTCCTATTCCTCTCTCATCAGATGCGTTTAGCTCTAGTGTGTAGTCTCTAGCGTATTCTCCTAGAATTTGTCTTGCAATACACAATGCAGCAGTTGTCTTTCCAACACCTGCAGAACCTGAAAACATCAAGTGTGGCATATCTGTTGGATCTTTGATTAAAGCTTCCAGACTGCCAATGATTTCTGTTTGGTTTACAATTTCAGAGAGTTTCATTGGTCGATACTTTTCAACCCACATTCCAGTTGCAGTCATGAGTATCGAAGACTAAATCCCATTAATAAATCCGAATTGGTTATTATCATATGCCTCATCTTAAAATCAAAACAGGCATAATTAGATACGATCAGCCTGGAATTAATTAGGATCAATTGATCTCACTAAATTGTTAACAGAATTGATCGATCCGATACTTGTGGGTCTAAATCAGAAAAAGTGATCTTAAATGGAAATAGATAAAGTAGAAAAAGTACATTCAATTGGATATCGCCTAAAGGATGCTAAAGTTACGATTAATCAAGATTTCAAGTATAATGTCGCAGGTATGAAAATCGAGGGAACTCAAGGTGATACAAACAACATGCCTCAATGGATAGGAAAAATCCTCTCAGAGAATAAAATAGCAACTTTGAATTCCCCAGATATGATTACGCAACTAAAGCAAGCACTCTCAAAAGAAAAAATGGTTGGTGAATATCAAATCTCAACACTTGATCCTCATTTTTACATCAAGCTAAAAGAATCCATGAATGAACTAAACCGCGATGATTTTGATAAAGTTGAAAGTATGATGTTAGAATTGTTTAGAATGAGACGAGGCAAGTTGGTAAAGATTGCTGATTCTATCAAACTAAATTCAGAACTATACAACAAACTAACTGTTGAGGAGAATGTATTTTACAAAACAATTCATGATAACAGTGTAGAGTTTGAAAAACAGATAAGAGGAGAAAAAAATGAGCGCAGCTCAAACTAGCACATTTACTGATTCTGCTTTATCAGATAAAGTAAAAGAATTCTTAACTCGATTCAAGGATAGGGATGGCAACTACAAGTATGTAGATGCAATCGACGAGATGATGCCAAAAAATGCAAAATACATTATCGTTGATTACAATGATTTGGTAGTAGAGCCACAAATTGAAGTAATATTCTCCAAAAGTCCTGATAGACTATTTGATGCATTTGGAAGAGCAATCAAAGAAGCACTACAAACAAGATTTCCAGAATATGCAGAAAAAATTAAAGATGAAGTTCGTGTAAGGTTAGTCAATTTCCCATTAGAGCGAAGTCTAAGACAGATCACTGCTGAAACTATTGGAAAAATTACAAGTGTTTCAGGAATGGTGGTAAGAGCATCTGAAGTAAAACCACTTGCAAAAGAACTAATCTTCATGTGTCCTGATGAGCATCAGACAAAGGTAATTCAACTAAAGGGCATGGATGTTAAAATGCCAATAGTTTGTGATAATCCAAGTTGCAAACACAGAGACTTTGAGTTAAATCCTGAAGCTAGCAAGTTTATCGATTTTCAAATACTTAGATTGCAAGAACTTCCTGAAGATTTGCCACCTGGACAACTTCCTCATTATATCGATGTCACAATTAGACAGGATTTGGTAGATAATTCAAGACCTGGAGATAGAATTATCCTCACTGGTGTAGTAAGAGTTGAACAAGAATCAATTGCAGGTGTTCAGAGAGGCCACAGTGGATTGTACCGATTAAGAATTGAAGGAAACAATATCGAATTTTTGAGTGGACGTGGTTCTAAGACTGATAGAAAAATCGGCAGAGAAGAAATTTCACCTGAAGAAGAAAAACTAATCAAATCACTTAGCCAAAGCTCTGATGTTTATCAAAGATTAATTGATTCATTTGCTCCGCATATTCAAGGCCAATCGTTAATCAAAGAAGCTATTTTGTTACTGATTGTCGGCTCCAACCAAAGATTACTTGGTGATGGAAGTAAAATTAGAGGAGACATTAACGTATTTCTAGTTGGAGATCCTGGTACTGCAAAATCTGAAATGCTAAAGTTTTGTGCAAGAATTGCACCAAGAGGTTTGTACACTTCTGGTAGAGGTTCCACAGCTGCTGGTCTTACTGCTGCTGTAGTTAGAGACAAGACAGGAATCATGATGCTAGAAGCTGGGGCAGTAGTGTTAGGTGATCAAGGCCTTGTAAGTATAGACGAATTTGATAAGATGAAACCCGAAGACAGAAGTGCATTGCACGAAGTTATGGAACAACAGTCTGCCAGTATTGCAAAGGGTGGTATTGTAGCTACACTAAACGCAAGAACTTCAATTTTAGCTGCAGCAAACCCGATGTATGGAAAATATGATCCTTTCAAAAATATTACAGAAAATGTCAATTTACCAATTCCATTGCTTACAAGATTTGACTTGATCTTTGTAGTTAGAGATATCCCAACTAAAGAAAGAGATATGCAGATTGCAAAACACATTATTCGAAGAAATACAACACAAGGTACAGATAAAAAATCTGTCATCGAAGTTGATTTACTAACAAAATACCTCTCATATGCGAAACGTGGTGTACCAGAATTAACACCAGAGGCCGAAGCTAAAATCCTCGATTACTATCTGCAGATGAGAAATGTAGAATCAGAAGAAATGATTACAGTCACTCCTAGACAATTAGAGGGAATAATCCGACTCTCAACTGCTAGAGCAAGATTACTCATGAAAGACAAGGTAGAGGAAGAAGATGCTGAGCGTGCAATCTTCCTAATTCAGAGCATGCTACAAGATGCAGGAGTCGATGTTAATACTGGTAAAGTTGATCTTGGCGTGTTACAAGGTAGGCCGAGAAGTGAAGTCTCAAAGATGCAATTGTTCATGGATGTACTCAAAGGTCTTGAAGGTGACAACAAGGTTCCAGTTGAAGAGAAGGTATTTGTCAAAGAACTAGAAAAGAGTGAAAAATTCACCGAAGAAGAGGCAAGAAACTATATCCGAAGAATGCTCAGAGAAGCATCTATTTATGAATCAAAACCCGGTCACTATAACCGAGTATGAATGTAGATAAACTAAAACTTCCTGATACTGCAATTGAATTCCTAAAATCCCAAGGTTATACAAAATTATATCCTCCGCAATCTGATAGTGTAAAGTCTGGATTACTAGATGGAAAAAGCATTCTAGTATCTGCCCCTACCGCAAGTGGCAAAACGTTGATTGCAATGCTTGCAATAATGAGTTATTTATCTAAGAACAAAGGAAAGGTGATCTATCTTAGTCCATTGCGTGCATTGGCTGCTGAAAAGTTTACAGAATTTAAAAAATTAGAAAAAGTTGCTTTGGGAAACAAAGTAAAGGTTGCAATATCTACTGGCGATTTTGAAAATATTGAAAAAAATTTGGAGAACAGCAATCTGTTAATTTTAACAAATGAAAAAATGGATTCTATAATCAGACATAGTGCTGAATGGATTGATGAAATTGGACTAGTGATTTCTGATGAAGTTCATTTGATTGGAGATGAAAGTAGAGGTCCAACACTTGAAATGATTCTCACACAACTCAAACTGTTGGAATCAAATCCTCAGATTGTTGGTCTTAGTGCAACAATTACAAATTCTGATGAGATTGCAGATTGGCTTGAATGTACTTTGGTAAAAAATGACTGGCGACCTGTGCCTCTCTCTGAAGGGGTTTGTGATGGAGGTCATGTTACAATGAGTGATGGCAAAACCTTTGAAGTTGAGCGTAGTTTGATGGGAACGCCAATTGATTTAGGCGTGCAATCAGTACATCAAGGGGGCCAATCTCTAGTTTTTGCAGAGACTAGGGCTCGTTCAAAATCACTTGCAACAAAAGCAGCTGATGCAATATTTCAGATATTAGAAAAAAAAGAAATTTCTGAATTAGAAAAAACTTCAAAAAAACTTTTATCAGAAAATGAACATACTGAACTGGTCAAGACACTTGCCTTACTGGTAAAAAAAGGAGTTGCATTTCATCATGCAGGACTAAACCAAAAGTGTAGAGAAACAATAGAGGAAGAATTTCGTAAAGGTACGATCAAATTATTATCGTCTACTCCAACTTTAGCTGCAGGTGTTAATCTTCCTGCAAGACGAGTTGTAATATCTAACATCAACAGGTATAATGCCAAAGTTGGCGCAAACAGACCGATTAGTATTTTAGAATACAAGCAACTTTGTGGAAGAGCTGGTAGACCACAATACGACGATTATGGGGAATCAATTATTGTTGGAAATGGAAATACTGAAGATCTTATTGAGTATTACATAAATGGCGAACCTGAAGCAATTGTGTCAAAAATTACAGACGACAAGTCTTTGCGAACTCATATTCTAAGTGTTATAGTTACACATCCTGGAATTAAAAAAGAAGAAATTCTGGAATTCTTTTTGCAAACGTTGGGTGGATTGCAGTCAAGAAAACCAACAATAAAGTTTGCAATAGATATTTCATTACGATTCCTTTCAAGCAAGTTCTTGATTATTAAAAAAGGTGAAAGATATGCTGCTACTGAATTTGGAAAAAAGACATCAATGTTGTATATTGATCCCTTAACTGCAACATACTTTAGAGATTCCATTGAAAACGTTTCTCAAGAAAGAAAACATACTTTTGGATTTTTACATTTAATTACAAACTGTGAAGAATTTTTTCCAAAATTTTCACTTCGACAAAAAGATTATGAAAGTGCAAGTTTGATGATAGAGAACAATTCATCACAATTACTGGAGCCAATCTCAGAGTATGACTGCTCTAGAAGCCTTTTAGCATTACAATCTTGGATTACAGAATCAACTGAATTATCCCTCTCAGATAGCCTTGGAATCGAGTCTGGAGATATGCATAGGATGACTGAAAATGGCAATTGGCTATCTTATTGTCTTAGAGAAATTTCCAAGCATGTGGAGAGGGTAGATTTGCTTGAAGAACTAGATGATTTGAGAAAAAGAATAGTTTATGGAATTAGAGAGGAATTACTTGATTTAGTTAAGGTCAAAGGAATTGGAAGGGTTAGAGCACGAATTCTATTCAAACACGGTATAAAGAATCTGGATGATTTGAGGGAAATTCCTGTGAATAAATTGGCAGAGATTGATAAAATTGGTTCAACCATTGCGGATAACATAAAGGCAGAGTTACGAAAGGTAAGATAATTGATTGATTTATTGATTCCAGCTATAATCTCTTGCATCATTGCATTTGCAATTGTGTTTGTAATGACTCCGCCATTAATCAAAATTTTAGAAAAAAGAAATTTTGCAGTAAAAGACATGAACAAAAAAGAAGATGTTATGGTAGTAAGACCTGGAGGTCCTGTTATTCTTGCAGGAATTATTGCATCAGAACTAGTTCTCTATGCCTTTTTACAAATGAATGAAATTCTTGCCATACTGATTACTACATCTGCTGCATGTGTTATCGGATACGTTGATGATCGAAAAGTAATGGGTGGGTGGTTTAAACCACTTGCACTTGCACTTGCTGCAATTCCTATTATTGTACTTGGCACATATGATTCTGATCTTGCCTTTCCATTATTTGGGACAGTACAAATTCCTGCACTATACCTTGCATTAATCATATTCATGATACCTATTACTGGAAATACAATCAACTCTATTGATGTTCTAAATGGTGTTGCAAGTGGATTTATGGTCATTGCCAGTTTCTCATTGTCTATCTGTTTATTTATCGTACAAAACTATGAGATTGCAATTGTGAGTTTACCGCTTGGGTTTGTCTCCTTGGCATTTTACAAATATCATAAAATTCCAAGCAAAATTTTTCCTGGAGATTCTGGAGCATTGACACTGGGTGCAATGTATGGGGCAATTGCAATTGTAGGTGGCGTTGAAATTATTGCAGCAATTGCTCTTTTACCAGCAGTGATTAATTCATTTTTGTTCCTATCTAGTGTAAAACGTGTTGTAGAGCATAGACAAGTCAAGGGAAAACCTGTAGAGCATACTGAAGATTTTAGACTAAAGGCAACTGATGACAAAAAAGCACCTGTAACTCTGGTAAGATTGATTCTTGCAGGAGGGCCGATGTCTGAAAAACAAGTAGGGTTTGCAATTTTCAAACTCGCAATATTTTCAGGAATTTTGGCTGTAATTACTGCATTTATGATGGGAGTGTCATTTTGAAGTCTGGTCTTTTTGGATTTTTGTTTGCAATGTGGGCTTTGATCATTGTAGGTGGTGGAATTGTAGTCACTATACTTGGACCAATTTCAATTTCAGGATTTGGTGAATTTAATTGGTTTATCGCATCTGTAATTAAAGCAGTTATTGCGCTAGTCCTAGTTGTAATCTGGATTTTAATTTTGTCAAAGATAAAGAATTGGATTTTCAAAAAAGAAATTAAACTTTAACTTTCTTTCCACTGTCTTTGTTTTTTGTCGTACTCTTCTCTGCTGTATCTAATTGAAGCTGGCGAACCTATTACAACTACATTTTCAGGAACATCTCTTGTTACAATTGCACCCATTGCAACAACACTATTTTTTCCTACAGTTACACCTGCTTTGATAACTGCACGTGCTCCGATAATTACATTATCTTCAATTGTGACTCCTATCATTTTGTCACACATCGGATAAGGATCATTTGTTAATACTGCGGCTGGTCCGATGAATACATTTTTTCCAATTCTTGAAAGTGGTGGTATGTATGCTTGACCTTCAATCTTTGTATTTTCACCAATCTTTACATCGTAATCAATATGTGCAAGAGAGCCAATTTTGACGTTATCTCCAATTTCTACATTATCCCCGACATACGAAAAATGCCAAACTTGAACATTTTCTCCAATTTTTGCTTTTTCTGAAATAAAATTAGTGACCATTATCTCACAAGTGCCATGGGTTTGCCTTTGTAATAATTTTTTCAGGTAATTGATCCTTGAATTTTTTCAAAAATTCCATCTCTTGTTTTTTGTCTCGCAGTTCATCTGGTAACATGATTGGGATTTCCTCTATGATTGGGTAAAATCTAGAACACTTTGGGCAAAATATTGCGCCTTCTGATACAACATCATCTTTTTCCTTTATTTCAAATAATTCCAAGGGGTGAGTTTTATCTATAGGGCATGCCAAAATATCCATCATTGTTTTATTCATTTTAGATCCAGATAGATAGGGATTCCCTTTTGACTAGATAAAAGTGCAGCTTCGGCAATTTTTGTCACATTCACTGCTTCTTGTGATTTTACAACTTGTTCATTTTTACCTTCAATAGCTCCGAGAAAACTTTGAATCTCAAGTAACAATGGCTCTTGCTTTTCATTCTGCATGATTTCTGAATCTTCATCTTTTTCTACAACTATCTCTTGAGTGATAAAATCTGATGAAATTATTGCCTCAGTGCATACTGCATTAAATTTTCTTAATTTTTTTGGTGTAATCCAGTTTGATGAAATAATTGCAACTTTGTCATTTTTGTATCCTAACATAATGCTTGCAAAATCCTCATGTTCATGTTTTATTTTTCCTGCTCTTGCAAATACCACTTGTGGCATATCATCAAACAACCAATTTGCAGTATCGATATCATGAACTGATGTATCATAAATAATTCCCACATCTTTAATGTGGAGAGGCATTCTATTTTCTCTGTGAAATTCAAGCATTACTAAGTCGCCATATTTTTTCTCTTTGACCATTTTTTTTACTACGCCAACTGCAGGATTGAATCTTTCAATATATCCACAAGTTAAAATCACTTTATTTTTTTCTGCAATTTTTACAAGATTCTGCCCATCTTCAGATTTGTATGTCATTGGTTTTTCAACAAAAACATGCTTTTTTGCTTCTAGTAATTTTTGTGCAATTGCAGTATGAGTTGATGTCGGAGTTACTACAAATGCACCATCAAATTCTTCTGAAGTTAGTAATTCATCTAATGATGTATAGTGATTTACAGAATACTTTTCTCCATATTCTTTGCTTTTTTGAGAATCTGCATCACATACGGCTACTAGTACTCCTAATTGTGATAAAATTCTTGTATGGTTCTTTCCCCATCCGCCAGTTCCAATTTGGACAATTTTCATCTAATATACCTCAGTTAACCAATGAGAATAATCATCATTTTTGTCCATTACTATCTCTGTATACATTTCCATCATCTTTTTTGTAATATCTCCAGGTTTTCCATTTCCTATCTGTTTTGAATCCATTTGTATGATTGGTGTAATTTCAGCTGCAGTTCCAGTTAGGAAAATCTCCTCGGATATTATTAATTCACTTCTTGTAATGTCTCGCTCAATCATATCTATATCCAAATCTTTGGCAATTTTGATAATTGAATCACGAGTAATCCCTTCAAGTGCTGATGATGACATTGACGGAGTAACTAATTGTCCATTTCTTACAATGAAAATATTCTCACCTGGTGCTTCGCTGACATTCCCATTATGATCAAGCAAAATTGCTTCATCCACTCCATTTCGTTTTGCTTCTTGTGTAGCAATAATGGAATTTAGATAATTTCCACCCATTTTGGCTTGAGGTGGTGTGGACATGTCTGAGAATTTTCTCCAAGATACAACACCTGCAGTAATTCCATTTTTGTTAAACAAGTCTCCAAAAGGAAATGTAAAGATTGCAACGTTGGTAGGTGCTTTTTCAGTTACGTGCAGATTAATCCCATAATCGCCAACAAAATAGAATGGTCGTATGTAGCAAGATTTTTTTATTTTATTTTTTTTACAAATTCCAATAATTGCATTTGTAATCTCATCGTCAGAAAAATTAAGTGAAATATTGTAAAACTGTCCTGATCTTCTAAATCTTTTCACATGCTCATCTAATCTAAACACATTGAGGTTTTCTCCATTCCAATATGCTCTGATTCCTTCAAAGATTGATGTGCCATAATGGATTGCATGTGTTGTAATTGGAACTTGTGCTTTTTCTATAGGCATGTATTTTCCATCAAACCACACGTATTTTGAAAGGGTAACTGCCATGGAAAAAATTTACTGTGAGTGTATTAATCTCTATTTATTTTGAATAACCTTCTTTAGGAAATTTCATTCCTACAATTCTAGTTGTTTGATCTTCACTATTTGCATATTTTTCAACTGTTTCCCATTCATCTTCAATAATTTTAACAACGCTTTCTGGAACATCCTCTTTCCATGATGATTTTTTTTCATGAATTGCATTATACAATTTTTCTTTTACAGATGTAGCAGAAAGCGATTTTCTCTCCCCAATTTTTGGTTTTAATCTATACATTTTCAGCATGTATCCTTCAGCCTTATCTCCTGTATATGAAAAATAATCTCCTTTTACTCCATCAAGAATCTGTTTTCTTAATTTCCATGATTTTCGTCTAACTAATGGTGGTAGATATTTTTTAAATGGGGCATAAAATGCGTAATCATCAGTAATTTGAATTGAATCACCAAAAATGGATTCAAGCATTTTTTTTCTAGTTTCAAAATTAAATGGAAAACTCTTACTGTTTATTTCCCTATCTTCATCTTTAAAGACAACTGGCATTACTTTGACAATGTCTGCTTGTTTTTTTAATTCCGTAATGATTTCTACATGCGCATTTGTTACTGGATTTAGATGCGCAAGATAAAGTGCTGTAACCAATTACATCACATAAAAAATTCTCATATTTCAATGATTGATATTTGAAAAATCCTATCCGTATGATTCGTATTTTACTTCAAAGCTTCCATCTTCACGTTTGTCATGTTCGGTGATGAAACCTTTTGGATTCAAGAAATCCATTACACCATCAATAGTTCCTTGCCAACCACAAACATAGAAAATTGTATTTTCTTTAGTTATTTTATCTCCAATTAATTCTTCTAATGGTGATAGTCCTCCTTCTCTTGGTCTTAGGAATGTTTCGACTCTTCCAACTTGACCTGCCCATGATCTGTTAAACCATTCTTGTGGTCTACTGATTGCAGCTCTGTATTTAAAATTCCATTCATCTTTGCCTCTGGCAATGCTCTCATTTTCAAGATTAGTTAACAAGTCTTTGTAACTTAATTCATCAACATAACTTGCACCATGAAGAACAATTATCTCTCGTTTATCACCAGTAGCATGGAAATGTTGTGCAAAGCTTACAAATGGTGCAAGACCTGTTCCTCCACCAATACAAATAACTCGACGATTATCTTTTTCACCATTTGGAAGTTCCTCACTAATTAGTAATGCTCTACCAGTTGGTTTTAACCAAAGAATTTCATCCCCTTCTTTTACATTAAATATTTGAGTAGTTAATCTACCTGGAAGTGGTTTTCTAACCCATCTGATAACTAATTCGATATAATCTCTATTTTCTGGATGAGATGCAATTGAATATGCCCGTCTAACAATTTTTCCATTTTCTACGGGATTTGGCAATCCAAGGGTAATGAATTGACCTGCTTTGTAATCTGGAACTGGACCGTCTTTTGGTACCATTCTAATAATTACAAGATCTTCTTTCAATAATTGGACATAAGTGACAGTTGCTTTGTTATCTACTACCATAACGATTGAATCATCATTTGCAAGGTTAAATATATTGTGTTAATTTCATAACCCGAATTTCTTATTGACCGCTAAACGTTAATAACCAATTTGAAAAACGTATTTCAATCAGATTTCTGATAATTGGGCCGGTCGTCTAGTCCGGTAGGATAGGTGCATGGCATGCATCGGATCGAGGGTTCAAATCCCTTCCGGTCCACTTATTTTTTTATTAGTGAAATCATTTTTTCGATTTCAGAATCTCCTTCTTTCAAAATTTCACTGATTTTTTCTTCTGACAATGTAATTTTCAAATCAATTATTGCTTGAAGGGCACTTTTTTTTACCTCTATGTTGGAATCTAGCAACGCTTCGAGAAATATCTCTTTTGCTTCAATAGCCTTAAGGTGTCCTAATGCTCCTAGAGCACATGATCTAACCATGGAACGTTCATCTTTTGTAAGTTTAATTATCTCAGGAATTGCTGATGTTTCATTTCTATTTGCTAAAACCAATGACACAAAACCCCTGATGTTTTTATTTGCAGTATTCAAACTATTGATTAAAAAATTAGAAATTTTATTTTTATTTAACAAAAGTGAACTAAATGCTTCTCCTCTAACTTCCAGATCGTCATCATCTAACTTTGAAATTATTTTTTCTAACATGTTGGGATCATCTTCATTATCCAAAGCCTCCAAAATTTTGATTTTTTCTTTACTATTTCCAAATTCTAAAACTTTTGAAATATTTTCCAACTTCTGACCAAATTCTTCTTTTCTAGTTAATAATGGTTCAATTTTTTCAATTTTTTTTCATTTAATTCCAAAATACCCTTTTAGCTTTAAATTATCCTTAAATACCAAAATTTACATGTCAAATGAAACCCGAGACACCGTATTCATTGGTAAGAAACCATTGATGGCATATGTAACATCAGCGCTAATTCAATTGGCAAACTTACCTACCGTCAACATCAAAGCTAGAGGACTCAGCATAGGTCGTGCTGTGGATGTAGCTCAAATCATTGCAAGAAAAACAGAAAATGCAGGCTACTCTATCGGAGAAATTAAAATTGGCTCAGAATCATTAGAGTCACAAGACGGTAGAACTAGAAATGTTTCAACAATAGAAATTGAAGTAAAGCGAGTTACATCTTAATCGTACTTTACTTGAAATTTTTTATTTTATTATATTTTTGATTTTTCGTACTTTTTTTCCATTTTTCTAAACTTTGGAAGTTCGACTAAATCATTAAACTGATCAAAATTCACAACTTTTTGTTTATACTTTGATGTATTTCCAGTCTTTTTTAATTCAGTTAGAATATTCATTGATGCAAATGTATTTGCATACAAAACTGACAATGGATAGAGAATAATATTAAATCCTATTTTACTTAATAATTCAGCTGAACTTAATGGAGTTGCTCCGCCCTCAATCATATTTGCAACAAGTGGCGCATTGATTTCTTTTCCAATTTTCTTCATTTCATCAATTGATCTTGGTGCTTCAACAAAAACTGCATCTGCACCTGTTTTTTTGTTTTGTTTTCCACGTTCAATTGCCTCATCCAATCCTTCAGTTGCCCTAGCATCAGTTCTGGCAACAATGATGAAATTCTTATTTTCTCGTGCATCAATTGCAGCAGACAATTTTTCTGTATATTCTTCTTGTGAAATCACTTCTTTTCCTTGCATATGGCCACATCGTTTAGGCCATTTCTGATCTTCTAAGAATATCCCTGATGCTCCTGCTGATTCTAACTCTTTTACTAATTTCCAAACGCTTAATGCATTTCCATATCCTGTATCTGAATCAACAATTACTGGAACTGACACTGCTCTACAAATTCTTCTGGCATTATCCACAGTTTCAGTGGCTCCAATAAATCCATAATCTGGCATTCCAAATAATGTGGCAGAAGTTCCATATCCTGTTTGGAACATTGCATCAAATCCTACTTTTTGAGCAATTTTTGCACCTAGAGCATCATAAACACCTGGAATAACAAGTGGTTTTTTTGATTTTAACATACTTTTCAAATTTTTCATAATTATGTTCCTTTTCTGAATTATTTATGATTTTAATCATATTCATAAGAAAATAAAATAAATTTTTAAAATAAAGATATTTTATAATTATTCGATCTTAATCTCTTTACCTTTTTTCTTTACTTCTTTATCTTGAACTTTTTTTAGTTCAGATTCTAGAAATTGTTTGTATTTATTGGTCTCCTCATCTGTCATGTTGGCATAATTGGAACTTAGAATAGACCCCATTGTAGCAATTTTTTCTAATAAATCCAATGCAACAAATCTTCCTACGTTTCCTAATCTAAACAAAACATCAAGTTGTTTTTTTACAATGTCATTTACTTTATCCACATCTGATGCTGTGTCTTCTCCTTTCTTTGTTAATTGATATTTTCCATCTTTGGTTTCTTCAATTAATCCTTCATCTAGCAATCTGCCCAACAATGGATAAATCAATCCAGGTGAAGGCTTCCAAATTCCATTGCTTTGCTCAACCGCATAATCAATAATCTCTTTTCCTGTATGTGGGGTTTTTTTCAATAGTTCTAAAATGAAATACCTTGAAAATCCTCTGGGAATTGAGCTGCCTACTCTTTGAAACCACTCTGAAATCATCACTAGTGATATCACTAGTGATATATTTTAATTTTATGGATCATGCCTGTCAATTACTACATATTTATCCCACCCCAAGCAAGTTTGACTGAAAAATGGTAGATTCAATAGAATTTGACTTGATCATATGTGGTTCTGGTTTGGCAGGTTTGCGTGCTGCAATTGCTGCTGCCAAGAAAGGCCCTCATCTCAAAATTGGAGTTGTATCCAAAGTACAGGTTATGCGTTCTCACTCTGTTTCAGCAGAAGGTGGAACTGCCGCAGTTCTTTTTGAGGATGAAGGTGACACAATTGAATCCCATGTTTATGACACCGTCAAAGGAAGTGATTTTCTTGCAGACCAAGATGTTGCTGAAAGATTATGTGTTGAAATGCCACAAGAAATTCATCAATTAGATCATTGGGGAATGCCTTGGTCTAGACGATCTGATGGAAGAATTGATCAACGAAATTTTGGAGGTTATAGTTTCCCTAGAGCAACATATGCATCAGATAAAGTTGGTTTCTTTGAAATGCAAACTTTGTATGATACATGTCAAAAATTTGAAAATATTGAATATCTAAACGAATGGTTTGTTACATCAATCATTCATGATGGAAAACGATTCATGGGTGTCACTGCAATTGAATTAGGTTCTGGTACATTTTACACAATTAAAGGAAAAGCTCTCATTATTGCAACTGGTGGTGCAGGAAGGTTATACAGTTTTTCTACTTATGCTCTTTCTTCTACTCCTGATGGTTTGGATATGGGATTACGTGCTGGTATGGCACTCAAAGATATGGAATTTGTTCAATTCCATCCAACTGGAATTTTACCCTCTGGAATTCTAATCACTGAAGGTGCAAGAGGAGAAGGCGGTTATCTTCTTAACAACAAAGGTGAGCGATTTATGAAAACATATGCCGCCGGTAAAATGGAATTAGCTCCACGAGATATTGTATCAAGATCAATTATGACAGAAATTCAAGAAGGTAGAGGTTTCAAACATGAAACTGGAGTAGATTGTATGAAACTTGATTTACGACATCTTGGAGATGAAAAAATTAAAGAGAAATTAGGTGGAATTAGAGAAATATCAATTAAATTTTCAGGTCAAGATCCTGCAAAAGATTTGCTTGACATTAGACCCGTATGTCATTACATGATGGGTGGATTACATACCGATATCGATGGTGCCACTGAAATTCAAGGTGTTTGGGCTGCTGGTGAGGCTGCATGTAATAGTGTTCATGGTTCTAATCGTTTAGGTGCAAATTCAACCTCCGAATGTATTGTTTGGGGAAAAATTACGGGTGAACTGGCAATTGACTATATTCAAAATAATACATTTACAAATACTTGGCCTCATCATCTTGTAGCTGCTGAAGAAAAGAGAATCTATGATGGAATTTTTAGAGGAAATGGCGATGTTAATCCATATGAAATTAGGCAACAGCTTACTGACACAATGAATGATAAAGCATATGTTTACAAAAATGAAACCAATCTAATTGAAGGTCTTAAAATAATTCGGGATCTAAAGAAGCAGACTTGGAAACATGTTGATGATAAAGCAAAAGAATACAATACAAATTTTGCAAATGTAATGGAACTTGACTCTATGTTTAGAGTGGCAGAGATTGTTTTACTTGGTGCAATTAACAGAAAAGAATCTCGTGGAGCACATTCAAGAACTGATTATCCAAAACGTGATGATGCTAACTTTTTACATCATACTCTTGCTTACTATGATCCAAATGAACCAATAATGAAAACACATCCGGTCACAATTACTAAGTACCAGCCAGTGGAGAGGAAATACTAGATGCCACAAGATGAACACAAAGAAGGCATTGGAGGAATGATAAATCCTACTAGATATGGAATTGAACGTGTAGCATATTTGTTAATGCGATTAAGCGGATTGGGATTGCTGGCATATTTTGTAGCTCACATTTATGAAACAAGCAATATTTTAAGAGGCCAAGTTGGTTGGAATGAGTTTCTTGAATTAACTCAAACTACAGAAGGACATCTATTTTTAGCAATTGTAATTGCAATGTGTGTATTTCATACAGTGAATGGAATTAGAGTAATGTTGGGACATGGAGGAGTTGGTGTAGGAAAACCTGCAAGACCTGATTATCCATATGATCCAGCATCACAAAATTACAGACATAAAATAGGAATTTACTCTTCAATAGTTCTTGCAGCAGTTGCAACGATGTACGGTTTGGCGGTAATGTTTGGTGAATAATATGAGAGAAAGCACAATTATGAAAATTCACTATGGAACTGCTTTGGCAGCTGTGGCTTTAGTGGCAGTTCACATTTTGATGCGACTTACTCAGGGATTTGCTGAATCTTTAGAATACGAAAGTGTACTTGCAAATTACAAATTTATTCCATACGCTATAATGTTAGAATTAATTCTAATTTTGCTGGCTGTTCATGGATTTAATGGGCTTCGAGTTATACTGATAGAATTGAAACAAGGAAGAATGTATGAAAAAGCTGTATCTTATGGTTGCCTTGCTGCAATGATTGGATTAATAGCCTATGGCTCAAGAACAATTATTATGACTAACATGGGGTTGGTATAGAAATGGCACAAGTTTCTAGCATCCCAAATGAACAATCCCCAACAGCAAAATCTGTCACTCTTAAAATTTCAAGATATAATCCAGAACATGACGAATCAAGTCAGTTTATGGAATTTAATGTCCAATATGAAAAATGGACTACTGTTCTAGAAGCAATTCTTGATGTCAAAAAACATTTTGATCATTCTGTCGCAGTTCGTTATTCTTGTAGACAAGCTACATGTGGTTCATGTGGAATGATAATTAATGGAAAGCCAAGATTGGCCTGTTTTACAAAAATTAGTGAATTAGATTCTAATGTTGTTACTGTTGAACCAATGAATAATTTCCCAGTAATTCGTGATTTGGCTGTAAAGTTTGAAAAATTATTTGATACCCATCAAAAAATTAAACCATATCTAATTCGAGATGATACCGAATTAGTATCTGATGAAAAAGAATTCTTACAAACTCCTGAAGAAGTAGAACAATACATCCAATTTGCAAATTGTATCAAATGTGGTTTGTGCAATTCTGCATGTCCTACAATGGCTACTGATTCATCTTTTGTTGGTCCTCAAGCATTAGCTCAAGCATATCGGTATGTTGCTGATAGTAGGGATAAAGGTAAAGATTCTAGATTGAAAATAATTGATGACTCTCATGGTATCTGGAGGTGTCATTTTGCTGGCTCTTGTAGTCAGGTATGTCCAAAAGGTGTTGATCCTGCAATGGGAATTCAACTACTTCGAGGATATATGCTAGGTTTTAGAAGTTAACCTAATTTTTTAGGATTTGGACTGTTGTTTACTTGATTGTTAATCTGTTCAGCCATAAAGTGATTTGAGACATTTACTTTAACATCTTTTACTCCATCTACTTTCAATAAATTATCATGAACATCTTGACAAATCTTAAAACCAAATACTGCTGGACAGAATGGACTGGTAAGATGTAAATCAACTTTTACATTGCTGTCGTTGATATCTACTTCATCAATTAATTCTAGTTCTACAATTGATGTGTTAATTTCTGGATCTACGATCTTTGATAGCTCATCAAATATTTTCACTCGCATTAGTTTGATATCTTGGCTCATGTCGAGAAAATCATTGTTGCTATATATAACCATTATAGAACCTTAGGTAATGTATCGTTCACGTCTTGGTACTGATTTGAGTGATATTACTTTAGATTACGTTTCATCAATTAATGATGATTCTGAAATTGCTCTTTATGATATTCTTGGAAGCCAAGCTCATGTTATGATGTTATTTCAAAACAACATCATAACAAATAATGATGCAAAAAAAATCTTATCTGCTCTAGAGAATTTAAAAAATGAAAAATTTGATGCTTCATCTGGTGCAGAAGATATTCATGAACTAATTGAATCATTGGTGATTAAAAAAGCTGGGATGGCTAGTGGAGGAAAAATGCATACAGCTAGATCTCGAAATGATCAGGTTGTTTTAGATATTCGAATGAAAATTAGAGATGATATCAACATCATATGTAATTGTCTTTTAGATACTATTGAAGCCCTTGTATCTGTGGCTAAAAACCACCAAAAAACAATCATGCCGCTATACACTCATCTTCAGCAAGCACAAGCTGGTCTGTTTTCTCATTATCTTTTAGCACAAGCTGATTCTTTGATACGAGATTTTGAAAGATTGTTTGGAACGTTTGAGCGAATAAACCAGAGTCCACTTGGTGCAGGTCCTGTTGGCGGAACAAGTATTCCTATTGATAGACATAGCACTGCAAAGATGTTGGGTTTTGATGGTCTTGTTGAAAATTCACTTGATGCAACAAGCGCTAGAGATTTTGTAGCAGAGTATGTTGCAATGATTTCAATTTTAATGACTAATCTTAGTAGAATTTCTGAAGATTTTGTTATCTGGTCTACCTCTGAATTTTCATTTATTGAACTCTCAGATGAATTTACATCTCCATCCAGTGTAATGCCTCAAAAAAAGAATCCAGATATTTTGGAACTAACACGGGGTAAAACTGCAGAAGTCATTGGAAATTTAACTGCAATTTTGACAACTGTTAAAGGATTAGCATCTGGCTATGGTAGAGATTTGCAACAAATTAAATCCTCTATCTGGTCTACATCAAAAATTTCTATTAGTGCACTGTTAATTTTAAAATCAATTCTTCTAACTTTGAAAGTAAATGAAAAACAAATGAAAAAAATTACTGAATCAAGTAATCTAATTGCATTAGATATTGCTGAAAAATTAGTTCAAGAAGGAATTCCATTTAGAGTCACCCATAAAATTTCTGGAATTTTAGTTCAATTGGCACACAATTCAAAAAAACCAATTTCAAAATTGACATTATCTGAAATCAAAAAATCTGTATCTGACACTAAAGTTGATCCTAACGTTGTCTCAAAAATCATATCATCTACTACTGTTGTTTCTTCATTGAAAGATAGAACATCTTTTGGTTCTTCAGGATATGATGAACAAAAAAGAATGATTTCTGACAGAATTAAGAAAATTAACCAGTATAGATCTGATGTATTAAAAAGAGAAAACAAAATCAGTTTGGCAATTGGCGATTTGACAAAACAAGTTAATGAAGTAATTTGATGAATAAAGAAGAGAGCGGGTCTAAAGGGATTCGGACCCTTGACAACCGGATTAAAAGTCCGGTGCGCTACCTGGCTGCGCCATAGACCCTCGTAAAAAATGCCTTAATTGTATAATTTAGTCTTTTACAAAAGATTTTGTTGTGACAGAAACTTTTAATCTGGCATTTTGACTCCAACAACTTGTGCCCTTGTAGTATAGCCCGGTCTAGAATTCGGCCCTGTCACGGCTGAGACGCGTGTTCAAATCCCGCCGAGGGCGCCATTATTTCTATTTTCAACATTTTGTATTCATTTCATCGATCAGAATTTTATTTGAAGAAATAATTATTGATAAATGATTTTTAGATGATTAATACCACAAGAATATTAAAATTCAGGCAATTTTAGTAAAATTTGTTGTCTGAGGAGAAAAAAGAATCTAAAGTAGACGTTAAATCCACTGAAGATTCTTCATCTGAAAATACATCCACAGATGAAACTGCAAAACTTGAATCTGAGGCAGCAGACAAATCTAAAGTTGCAGAAGCTGCAATAGCTAAAGCAGAAGCTGCAGTTAAAGCAGTAGAAGAAGCAGAAGCTGCAGTTAAAGCTGCACTTGCAAAAGCTGAAGCTGTAAAAGCAGAAGCAGAAGCAGCAGCTGAAGAAGAATACAAAGCAATTGCCGCTGAAGTTAAAGCAGAATCTGAAACAAAATCTGATTTTACATTTAAGAGAAAAGGAGAAGAAATTTTTAGACGTGATATGGGAGAGCCCGAATTCTTTTTAGATAAAAAAGATAGATTTCCTAGACCAATTCTTTCTCCTGAAGAACAAGAATCTCTAACAAGAATAGCTGAGATTCCACATGATCAAACTCCTGCATATGTTCCTGAACATGTTCTTAGTCCAGAATTTGGTGGAGTTTCAAATTATGAACGTGGAGTTGATTCATTTTTAGAGGAAACTAAACAAAAATTAGAACAATTAAAAAATAATCCTGATACAACTGAAAAAGAAATTAAAGAAACAGAAAACGAAATTATTTACTTGGAATCTTTACATGAAAATTTCTATATTGGAATGAATGTTTTTAGAACTGCTAAAGGTGGTCGGGATAAGATTAAAGCATAATAGGTGAATGGTTTGGGTCAGATATCTTTTGATGTAATGAATGCACGAGTAACTTTCAAAAATGTTCCTATACATACAATATCTAAATTTGCTTTCAAAGATGTCACTGCAGCTTGTGAAGCATTTAAAAAAATTCCTGGTGTTGAGGAATGCATTATAATTCAAACTGCAACTCGAGTTGAAATATTTACAGTAAGTAATATTGAAACTGATGATTCTCCTGATGCCAGAAGAGCAGAAGGTAAAGCACTTGTGTTAAATCAAATTAAAGATACTTGGGTATCTCTGTCATCCTTAGAGCAAATTGATATTGATCATTTTGATCAAACCCTTGAAGTTTACAAAGGTGATGATGTCTATTTACATCTATTAAGATTGGCATCTGGAGTAGATTCCTTAGTTGTTGGATGGCAAAGTGTTTTTGATGACATTGTACAATCTTTGACAACAGCAAAGAGTGCAGGTGTATCTGGTAATATTCTCAATAAATTATTTGAAAGTGTCATTCGATTGGCTACACGAATGAGGGACACTACTGGAATAGGAAAAGATGTAGTCTCATTGGGTGATGTGGCAGTAAAATTAGTTGATGAAAAGGCAGGACTTGATTCTAAGAAAAAAGTATTGGTGATTGGAACAGGTGAATCTGCAGCAATGCTTGCAAAAACTTTGAAGAAAAGAGATGTTAATTTTGATGTAACAAGTAGAAGTTTAGAACGTGCTACTGGATTTACAACTATTCTTGGTGGAACTCCTGTTGATTTCAATGATGTTTTGGCAGGATTTGACAAATATGATATTATTTTTGTTGCAACTACATCTGATTATTTCTTAATCACATATGATAGAATTCGCTTAGTTATGGAAGAAAAGAAGAAAGGAACACTAGTTTTAGATTTATCTGATCCTCGAACTGTTGATGAAGGGATTACAGCACTTCCTGGAATTAAATTATTGTTTAGAGACCAGATTGCAGAAATTTATGATGAAAGTGTAAAATCTAGAGTGGGTATTGTTCCAGCAGTAGAGAAAATCATAGAAAAAGAACTACCAGTTCTAGCTGCTAGAATGAAAAGACTAGATGCTTAATTTTTGTTATATTCCTTGTTTTCTTAAGAGAAATTGCATGACGGCTTCTTTTGAATAATCTATTCCGTGTTCTTCATCTGTGTGCTTTCTAAAATCATCAATAACTGTTTCCATTTCGCCATCAGCTATAAAATCACATTCAAATCCATAATCGTTACACTTGAGTTTTGCCATACTTAGTAGAAAAATTCTCAATATAAAAATCCACAGGTGACTTTTTTCTAGAGATAAGTCAATTTTAAAATCCCAAAAATGAAAATCACTACTAAATTATTTATCCGTATGATTCAAACTTGATTCCAAAACTTCCGTCTGGCTTTTTTTCATGTTCTGTAACAAAACCTTTTGGACCCAAGTATTCAATCACTCCGTCAATTGTCCCTTGATATCCACAAATGTAGATGATGGTATTTTCCGGAGTAAGTTTCTCTCCTACCATTTCTTCCACAGGTGATAATCCTGTTTTTTTATCTGGTTGGAAGAATGATTCCACTCTGCCTACATGACCGTTCCAAGATCTATTGAAAAATTCTTTTGGTCTACTGATTGCAGCTCTGTATCTAAAATTCCATTTGTCTCTTCCTCTCTTTTCGCTTTCCAATTCCAAATCTGTCAATAGTCGTTTGTAGCTTAATTCATCAACATAACTTGCGCCATGAAGAACAATCACTTCTCGTTTATCATTGGTATCGTGAAAATGTTTTGCAAATGCAATGAATGGTGCTAATCCAGTACCTCCACCTACACAAATTACTCTTCTGTTATCCTTTTGTCCATTAGGTAATTTATCACTAATTTGTAATGCAGCTCCTGTTGGTTCTCCAAGTGACACTTCATCACCAACACTTAGATAAAATAATTCAGTAGTTACACGACCTGGAAGTGGTTTTCTAACCCATCTAATTACAAATTCAAAATAATCTCTATTTTCTGCATGGGATGCAATTGAATATGCTCTTCTAACAATTTTTTTTTCTGATGGAATTGGAAGACCTATTGTTAAAAATTGACCCGTTTTGTATTCTGGCATTCCTTTTTCTGGAACTAATCTGATGATTACTAGATCTTCTTTGAGCAACTCCCTATAGACGACCTTTGCTTTCATCTCAGTTACCATACAAGAAGTTTTTTCCTGACTTTGGTTAAATATATTTCTCTTAGTATCTAACTTACAGATCTATTGAAAATCCATGAATGTTAAATAAATTATCAAACTATTCGTCCTTTTTCAATTTTTTTATTCTAAAAATTCAATTGTTGATTTGTGACATTATTTCATCAAGAATTTCTCGATTTGCAGCTGCAATGAAAGAAACTCTTGTCTCATAACTTAGATCAGCATCAAGCGGATTCAAATTTGCATCTAATAGCATCCCGCCAGCTTCTTTAACAATCACATACCCTGCTGCAATATCTTGAATTCTAATTTTATCTCTTAAATCAATAAAAATATCCATTAATCCTCTTGCAAACATTGCCATTTCAAGTGCATTTGCACCAAAATGTCTAGTATGATCATGATTTTTAAAAATTGGATGTAATTTATTCATCAATTCAATAGATGAACCTGATGTGTTAATTCCAATTATTTTGTATATTGGATCTTTTTTCTGAACTTTGATTTGTTCATTATTAAAAAATGCACCTTTATTTTTTGATGCCCAATATGTTTCTCCATTAGAGAGGTTTGTAATCACTCCATCTGTAATCGAACTAAGTTTATCTTCAGTTGCAAAAGCTAATGAACTACAGAAGAATGGAACGCCTCTAACTGCATTTGCAGAACCATCAATTGCATCCATTATAACAAAGCCTTTTGGTTTGTCTGATAATTCAACACGTCCACATTCCTCGCCTAAAACTACACATTCAAAATTAATCTCTTTAAGATAATCTAAAACAGTTTTTTCAGCAATAATGTCTATGTTTCTTGAAACATCTCCGCCGGCTCCAACACCAAAGTCTCCTGCTGCATTTTCTGTTCCTGCAAGTTCTTTTACATTTTCATAAATTTTATTTGAAGCTTCACGAAGAATTTCTATTACTTCCATATTGCCAAATCGTTTGCTCGTAATTTAAGTGAAGAAAATATTTAGTTTGAAAGCATAAATAACAATGAAGAAACTTAACGATTGTGAGTGGCAAAGATCAATCTGTAATTAGCAAGGAAGCTTTGATGAGTACAAAACCCGGAAAACAGATTATCAAACAAGCTTTATTCAAATCTAAAGGTTACAAATTATTTAACAAATACAAAGAAGAAACAGAAAATCAATTTCCAAATTTTGCAGAAAGATTTGCTCAAGGATTACTTCATGAAATAAAATCTGACACAAATCCTAATGCTACTCAGCAAGCATTTGGTAATGAGGTAGGTTCTACTGAAATTATTCTAAATGCATCTGAAATTGAGCCTATAAAATCAAAATTAGAAAGTCTTGAAGTGATGCAAGATAGGGTGAACAGAATTTTGAATTCAAATTTCGTGAAAATGACTTTCCCTGTTTTCAATGGATTATTTGATGCAGCAGCAGAATATTCTGGAAGGAATGATCCTCAATTAAAACAAGACATAGTTGAAGGACATATTCTTGCAATTGATCTAAGTGAACCTATGGATAGAATTGTAGACAAAGACGAAGATTTAGAATTTCTTGATGATTACAAATTAATGAACCCATATATTTTGAAATTGGCTCGAGATAAAATTTCTAAAGGTGGTGAGCAAGTTCTAAAAGAATTTGAAGCAGGATTTGAGGATGCTCGAGTTGGACAATATTTGGATGAAAAATTAAAATCAAAACCAACAGAAATTACTGAAGAAGAGATGACTTTGTCTTACAAAAAATATCGTGCAGTAATGGGGACTGCTGGAAGAAATATGGCTTTAGCAGAAAGACCTTTGGGGGAAATTTTCTATTTGGGTATGGCAAGAGCTGCTGAAGGCGTTGGATGTGGAAATGAAATTGAAGATTCTATCAAAAATGGTTTTGTAAAAATACCTTCTTGGCCCCTTTACTATTCCTTATTGGCAAATGATGTGAAGAAAGGATTTGAAATCACTTTGGAAAAAAGTAATTTGTATTTACAAGATGCAAGACTTACACTCGAATTATTGCCTGATGATTTTTCTCACAAAGAATTTTTAGAATTTTTATTTTTGACCGTGGAACATTATAATCAATATTGGTACAATAAATTAGAAAAAGCCAATAAATGGTCAGAGTATCAATCTAAACTTCCTAAGTGATTACATTGATGTGGTCCGAAAAATACCGACCTCAGATAATTTCTGATATGGTGGGAAATGAAGAAGCAAGAGCGGCAATTATTGAATGGTTTGTTAAATGGAAAAAAGGCACAAAACCATTACTTTTAGTAGGCCCTCCTGGAATTGGAAAAACTACGATAGCATATCTTGTTGCAAAACAATTTGGATATGATATGATTGGACTTAATGCAAGTGATGTTCGAAGTAAATCCAGAATTAATGAAATTCTTATGCCTGTTTTAGGAAATGTAAGTGTTTTAGGAATTCCTATGATATTTGTAGATGAAGTAGATGGAATTCACGGTCGTGGAGACTATGGTGGTGCATCTGCGCTTGTTGATATTCTAAAAGAACCAACTGTTCCAATTGTTCTTGCAGCAAACAGTGACACATCAGATAAAATGAAAAGTATTAAAAAAGTTGTAAAAACAATTCAATTCAAAAAAATTCCTCCTAGGTTATTGAGAGTGTATCTGGAAAATATTTTGAAAAAACAAAGTGCAGAACTAAGTCCTGGCGCATTAATCAAAGTTATTGACAAATCAAAAGGAGATATTCGTTCAATGATTAATCTTACACAGTCTTTAGTAAACGGATTTAATCCCCAAACAGATCAATCTTTTGAAAGTATTAATGTTGAAGATGGAGTAAATGCTTTCTTTAAAGCAAATTCAGTTGAAGAAGCTCGTAGTGTTCTTTATTCTATGCAAATTGATCCCAGAGAAAAAATTAATGCGTTTTATTCTAGTATCATAACTAGTGAATTAGATGCTGATTCACTTGCAAAATATCTAAAAGTAATTTCAAATGCAGATATGCTTTTTGGACGAATTATGAAAACTCAGAATTGGAGATTACTTCGATATCTAAATGATATTTTAATTAAATTATATCAAAATGATGAGCGAATAAGATATGCTCAATACAATTTATCGTGGCCTCTATTAAATCGAATTCGTTGGGATGGGGCAAAAATAAAATCACTATCTCATGTTATGGCAAGAAAATTACATGTGTCTTCTAGTGCTTTTGTAACTTTCTGTTTGCCTTTTGTATTGTATTGTATTAAAAATAAAACTCTCGAATTAGAATTAGAAGAAACGTTTGGTGATATTATTGAAAAGGAGATTGAACTAATACAATGAGTTGGAGAAAAATCCCCATGAAATTTCCTGGAACTTGTATAGTTTGCAATGAGAAAATCCCTGTAAATGAAATTGGTTTGTGGGCAAAAGGCTTGGGCGTTAAACATGAAAAATGTGCTCAAACTAACGAATTGCAATGTATTCTGTGTGGGGCTCCAGCTGGTTGCTCTCAATGTGAATTTCAAGAAATTTGTGATATTCCAAATGTCTCTCAATTTTGTGTCTGTAAGAAATGCAGTGAGAAAAAGGATACTTTTAGCTCTTATCAAAAATCAGTAAATAAGAAATTTCCACTTCTTAACTCCTGAAGTTCTAAAATAAACAATGATCTTTGAATTTTCATAAAAATTCTATATCTTGATATCTCAAATTAAATTAATATAGGAAACCATCATGCTTTAGAATACTGTGCATTCTGAAAAGATTGAAGGGTATACTAAAAAAAATAATACAGCATTACAAGGTGGGGGTCAAGATCGAATTAAGGCTCAACACGATAAAGGCAAATTAACTGCTCGTGAAAGAGTCAATCTCTTATTTGATGAAGGTACTTTTACTGAAATTGATCCGTTAACTACTCATCATTATCACGAATATGACATGCAGAAAAAGAAATTCTTTACAGATGGTGTAATCGGCGGTTATGGAAATGTAGATGGAAGACAGGTCTTTGTCTTTGCTTATGATTTCACTGTACTTGGTGGAACACTAAGTCAAATGGGTGCCAAAAAAATCTGTAAACTAATGGATCATGCACTTCAAACCGGATGCCCAATTATCGGAATTATGGATTCTGGTGGTGCAAGAATTCAAGAAGGAATTATGAGTCTTGATGGATTTGCAGATATCTTTTACCATAATCAATTAGCATCTGGTGTAATTCCACAAATCACTGCAAGTATTGGTCCATCTGCAGGCGGTTCTGTATACTCTCCTGCAATGACTGACTTTGTAATTATGGTAGATAAAGTGGGAACAATGTTTGTCACAGGACCTGATGTGGTCAAGACTGTGTTAGGTGAGGAAATTTCGTTTGATGATCTTGGTGGTGCAATGACACATGGTTCAAAAAGTGGAGTTGCACATTTTGTAGCCCATAATGAATACGAATGTATGGATTATATCAAAAAATTAATTTCATTTTTACCTCAAAATAATACTGAAGCACCACCAAAAATTACTACTGATGATGATCCAAACAGAATGGATCATAACTTGATCAACATAATTCCAGAAAATCCATTACAACCATATGACATGAAAGAAATCATAAACTCAATTATTGACAATCACGAATTCTTTGAAGTTCATGAATTGTTTGCTCCAAACATTGTAGTGGGTTTTGCAAGAATGAATGGCAGGGTAGTAGGAATTGTTGCAAATCAACCAATACATCTTGCAGGAGCACTAGACATTGATTCATCAAACAAAGCAGCTAGATTCATTCGATTCTGTGATGCGTTTAATATTTCCCTTATCACATTAGTGGATACACCTGGATACATGCCAGGTTCTAACCAAGAACACAATGGTATCATTAGACATGGTAGTAAGTTACTTTATGCATACTGTGAAGCCACAGTTCCAAGAATTACCTTAGTTATTGGCAAGGCATATGGTGGAGCATACATTGCAATGGGAAGTAAGAATCTTAGAACTGACATCAATTATGCATGGCCTACTGCTAGATGTGCTGTATTGGGTGGAGAGGCAGCTGTAAAAATTATGTATAGAAAAGATCTTAGTGAAGCAGAAGATGCTGAGGCACTAAAAAAACAATTAATTGATGAATTTTCAGAAAAATTCGAAAACCCTTACGTTGCTGCATCTCATGGAACTGTAGATAATGTAATTGATCCTGCTGAAACAAGGCCTATGTTGATTAAAGCCCTTGATATGCTTGAAAATAAAAGAGTAAAACAACTTCCAAGAAAACACGGGAATATTAATTTGTGATTATATATGATTGAAAAAGTACTCATTGCAAACAGAGGAGAAATTGCTTTACGTGTGATTAGAACGTGCAAGGCACTTGGAATCAAAACAGTCGCTGTTTATTCTGATGAGGATTACAATTCAATGCATGTCAAACAAGCTACTGAAGCATATCATATTGGAGAGGCGGCTCCTGCAAAATCTTATCTTAATCAAGAAAAAATTCTTGAAGTAATGCAAGCATCTGGAGCCGATGCCGTTCATCCAGGATATGGTTTCCTTTCTGAAAATGATGATTTTGCAAATTTATGTGAGAAAAATAAAATTATCTTTATTGGTCCAACTGCAGAATCTATGAATCTTTGTGGAGACAAAATGAAATGTAAAGCTGCAATGCTTAAAGCAGAAGTTCCAACTGTCCCTGGAAGTCCTGGTCTAGTAAAAGATGCAGATGATGCAGAAAAAATTGCAAATGAAATTGGCTATCCTGTTATGTTAAAATCAGTTTATGGTGGTGGGGGTCGTGGAATTAGAATTGTAACTAATGATAAAGAACTACGTGATGGATTTGAATCAGTTACTGCTGAATCTATTTCTGCAGTAGGAAAATCTGCAATTCTTGTAGAAAAATACTTGGAAAAAACAAGACACATTGAATATCAATTTGCTAGAGACACTCATGGTAACACTGTACATATCTTTGAGAGAGAGTGTTCTATTCAAAGACGTAACCAGAAATTAATTGAACAAACTCCTTCACCAATAGTTGATGAAGAAACAAGAGCACGTGTAGGGGAATCTGTTTGTAGGGCTGCTGATGCAGTAGGCTATACCAATTTGGGTACTGCTGAATTTCTAAGGGCTGATAACGGAGACTTTTATTTTATTGAAATCAATGCAAGATTGCAGGTAGAACACCCAATTACAGAATTTGTATCTGGGTTAGACTTGGTCAAATTACAACTAGATATTGCAAATGGAGAAGCAATTCCATTCAAACAAAGTGATCTCAAAATGAATGGATATGCAATAGAGTGCAGAATTAATGCCGAAGACACTTTCTTGGACTTTGCTCCATCGACTGGACCTGTACCTGATGTGACTATTCCTGCAGGACCAAGCGTTAGATGTGATACCTATCTTTATCCTGGATGTACGGTTTCACCATTTTATGATTCACTTATGGCAAAACTCGTTACTTGGGGCCAGACATTTGAAGAGTCTAGAACTAGAATGCTTGCTGCATTAAATGACTTTTACATTCAAGGCGTTGAAACCTCAATACCGCTATACAAAACAATTCTAAATTCTGATGAATACAAAAATGGAGATCTTTCCACAGACTTTCTAAAACGCTATGATATGATCAATAGATTAACTGCAGATCTTAAAAAAGAGAAAGAAGAGAAAAGCGAAGCTGCCGTAGCTGCTGCAATAGTTCACTCTGAATATTTTAAGAGCCGTGTACAAAATAACACTGCAAATAACGCAAATTGGAAATACAAATTGGATTGATGAAAAATGAATTATAAAATACAAGACATTGAAAAATCATTTGAAGGCAGGATAATAGAAAATCTTGGAAACAATGATTATGTAATCAAAATTAATGATAACGAGCATAAATTAAAAATCATTACTATGAATTCTAAAGGAATAGAATTTATTTTAGATCAAAAATATCACAAAGCAAAATATCTTGAACAGTCTACAAATGAAATGAATGTTGTAATTGATAATGTTCCAATTACTATTAATCGTAATACTCATTTTGATGAGATTGTATACAAAAACACCGGTGGTGCAAGCAGTGCTGATGCACAATTAGGTTTAAAAAGTCAAATCCCAGGCAAGGTTGTGTCAATATCTGTTTCAGAAGGAGACTCTGTAAAGAAAGGAGATGTTGTTTGCACTTTGGAATCAATGAAAATGCAAGTTTCTATAAAATCTCACAAAGATGGAGTTGTAAAAACAATCAAAGTTAAAGAAACTGCAACAGTTGCTAAAGGCGACGTTGTTGCAGAAATAGAATAGATTTTTTATTTTAAGAAATTTTTAATCTCTTCATAGTTTGGCTCTTTTAATGGATCTTCTGAAACCCATTTGTAACCAATTTTGCCATCTTCATTAATAATGAAAACAGAACGTTTTGCCGCATTGTAACCTTTAATGTGAAGTAAATCTGGCATCAAAACACCATAATCTCGAATTGTTTTACTGGCATAGTCTGCTAATAATGGAAAATTAAAATTGTTCTTTTCTGCAAATGCCTTGTTTGCAAATGGGCCGTCATTGCTAATTGCAACTACTTTGGCACCCATGTCTGAAATTTCTTTCCAAGAGTCTCTAAATGAACAAAGTTCTACTTCACAGACAGGAGAACTTGCTGCAACTATGAATGATAAGACAATCTTTCCGCCTTTAAATTCCTCTAGTTTCCTCATTTTTAATTCGGTATCTACAAGTTCAAAATCTGGAGCAATATCTCCTACATTTAATGACATGATCGCAGTTTGACGTTATCCTATTAAGTTCTTTTCAAAAAATTCTTTTTTCTAAAATTTGATCCACAAAATGAAACATACCTTTTTATACAAAAATTGGAGTGAAAAGCTAAATTGGTCGGGGAATTAGCGGGCAATTATAGTACCGTTGTATTGATGTTTGGCTTTGCCGTAGTAGCAATGGCTCCAGCTTTAGTTATTTCTAGAATGATTTCTCCTCGCAAAAAAAGCAATCCAGTAAAATTCCTGCCAATGGAATGTGGACAAGTTCCAACTGGTGAGGGTAGAACGCATTTCATGATGCAGTATTACCCGTATATTCTGATGTTTGTAGTCTTTGATGTAATGGCTATCTTCTTGTATGCATGGGGAAGTGCACTTTTGGAAATTCCAAAAATAGCAACTTTGCCGATGATGGGATTTTTAGCAATCATGTTTGGAGCAATGGCTTTTGCATTGTATCAATCCGGGAGAAGAAGAATATGGTAGTTTTTTATACAAATTGTATTTACGAGGGTAGGAGATAAAATTGCTTAAAGATTTAGTAACACCAGAAAATGCAAACGTCTTTGTCGGAAAGTTAGGGGACATTTTAGAAAAAGCAATTGGTAAACCATTAGGTTATGCAATTAATTGGGGTAGAATTTGGTCGCTTTGGCCTGTTCACATTGAAACAGCTTGCTGCAGTGTAGAATTCGGTGCAGCATCAAGTCCTAGATATGATGTTGAAAGATTTGGTATCATTGAAGCATTCGGTTCACTTAGACAATGTGATTTGGTAGTTGTTCAAGGAACGATTACAAGAAAGATGGCACCCCGTCTTAGATTAGTTTATGATCAAATGCCAGAACCCAAGTATGTGATTGCTATGGGAGCTTGTGCAATTACTGGAGGACTATATTTTGATTCATACAATGTACTTCCAGGAATCGATGGAATTATTCCAGTTGATGTCTATGTTCCAGGTTGCCCTCCTAGACCCGAAACTCTAATTCAAGGATGTATGTTATTACAAGAAAAAATCAAGAGAATGAAAGCCAGGAAGTTTGTATAATGAGTACTGAAACTGAAAATCCTCCTGAAGTAGAATCTTCTCCACCTACACCTGCAGCAAAAAAACCTGAAGCAGTACCTGTAGATGTACCTGCATTTGAAAAAAGTATTTCTGATAAAATTGTTGAAAAGTTTGGTGATAAAGTCGAAGTCGGATTTGTAAAAGAAGATAGGGTTAGAATTAACGTTGGTAGAGAAAACGTTCACGATGTTGCTGAATTCATTCGTGATGGACTAAATTATGATCATGTTGAATCTGTTTCAGGTGTAGATTACCCTCAAGATAATGAAATTGAAGTTGTCTATCATATAGGATCCTATGATGATTCTTCATTGGCAAGACAAATTCTAGTTTTAGCTACAAGAGCACAAAGAGAAACAAACCCAATCCCGGGAAATGATGCTACCAGACTCCCAACTCTTAGAGATATATTTTACAGTGTAGAATTTCATGAAAGAGAAGTTTTTGAAATGTTCGGTGTTTTCTTTGAAGGTCATCCAGATAATAGACGATTACTTTTGCCTGAAGATTGGGCAGATTTACCTCCACTTCGAAAGGACTTTACAATAAAGGGAAGATAGAGATGACTTTTACATTACCACCTGGATTGGCACTCCAAAAAGTAGATGAGAGAATAATGACTCTCAATGTCGGACCACAACATCCTGGTTCTGGACACATGAGAATTATTGTACAAATTGACGGTGATTACATCGTAGCATGTGATCCTGATCCTGGATATGTCCATCGTGGAGAAGAAAAGATGGCCGAATATAGAAATTACATTCTAAACATCCCTCACTTGGAAAGACCAGTAATTCATGATTCATGCAATGTATTGTATCCATATGTTTTGGGATCTGAAGAAATACTTGGAATTGAAGTTCCTGAGCGGGCAAAATATGTTAGAGTGATTGCGTCTGAATTAAACCGATGTATCTACATCATGTACTGGCTTGCAATTTATGGAATATTTTTGGGCCATTCTACAATGTTTATGTGGCCGGCAGGAGATCGTGAACTCTTAATTGATCTTATGGAAAAAATGACTGGTGCAAGAGTTACACATGCACATTTTGTTCCAGGTGGAGTTAGAAATGATTTACCGCCAAACTTTGAAGATGTTTGTTTACGCCAAGTTAACTATTTTGAAAAACGTATCAAAGAATATGCTGCAATCTTTTATGATAATCCAATCTTGATTGCCAGAACTCAAGATACTGGTATTCTATCTAGACAAGACGCAATAAGATATGGAACCACTGGTTCTGTACTTCGTGCAAGCGGTGTTGATTATGATCTTAGAGTAAAGGAACCATATGATGTCTATGAAGAATTGGATGTTCATACCAATGTAATGAAGGAAGGTGATTCTTACGCAAGATCCAAAATCCCATGGCTTGACATGTTGGAGAGTTGCAATATTATCAGACAAGCATTACAAAAAATGCCAAAGTCCGGCTCTGTTAGAACTAAACTAAAACCAAATCCAAAAGGTAAGGGACTCGATTCTGTATACAAGCGTGTAGAGTCTGGTAGGGGTTCCTTGGGTTGCTATATTGTATCTGATGGAAAAACAGAACCGTACAGAGTAAAGTTAAGTGTCCCTTCATTTAGAAATCTGATTGCATTACCAAATCTTCTCAAAGGAGAAAAACTAGGTAACATGCCATCCGTTTATTGGAGTCTAAATTATTGGCCAGTGGAGGCAGATCGATAAATGTCGGTTATTGCACCAAATTTCAAACTAAGTGAGTTTGTTAAATCATTACTTGATAACATATTTTGGATTATTCTCATTTTAGTTTTAGTTGGCCTTCCAGCAGCTATGATGATTCTGTTTGTAATTGAGATGCCAGTCATTGATGGTGAGTTACTTACACCATTTCTTGCATTAACTTGGTTGGCAGACCCGTCACGAATTCTACCTGTAGTCAAAGCATTCATGGCAACTGATATCTTTAGGGTAATGGCATTTCCTGGATTTGGTTTTGCAGCATTACTAGCTGCTGGTACAATCTTTGTTGAAAGAAAAATGCTTGCAAAATTACAATTAAGAGTTGGTCCATTTTATTGTGGAAAGTTTGAGGGCATCTTGCAATTAATGGGTGACGGTCTAAAATTAATCTCAAAAGAAATTATTATTCCAGCAAAAGCTGACAAACCAATTTTCTGGGCAGCACCAGTACTCTTTGTAGCTGCGGCTGCAGCATTTGTAGCATTCATTCCTGTTGCGCCTGGTTGGGTAGTTGCAGATGTGGAGATGGGCCTGCTTGGTGTTTTTGCAGTAATTGGATTCTTCCCAATCATTACAATTCTTTCTGCATGGTCTGCAAACAGTAAATTCCCATTCATTGGTGGTATCAGGGCCTTGTTCCAAATGGTTTCATTTGAAATTCCACTAATTCTATCTTTGCTGGGAGTTGTTATGTTAACTGGATCTCTAAATCTATCTGAAATTGCTGCAAGCCAATCTGTCTTCCCATGGATTGTATTTTTACCAGTAGGCGCTATTGTATTTTTCATTACAATGCTTGCAGAATTAGAAAGAATTCCATTTGATTTGCCAGAGGCAGAAAGTGAAATTGTCGCTGGATGGTTGACTGAATTATCTGGAATGATGTATGGCCTAGTCCAATTGGGAACATATCTGAAACTTTATGCATTTGCAGGATTGTTTGTAGTGCTTTTCCTTGGAGGCTGGAACGGTCCGATGGTTGTACCTCCATTCCCAGCAGAACTTCTTGAAGGAGTTGTAATGGGTCCTGTTACCGTAGGACCATTCCCTGGATTGCCATTATTTACACAAGAAATGCTTAATGGTACACTTTGGTTTGTTTTGAAAACTGCCGGCGTCATATTCTTCATATTATTACCAAGAGGTGTATTCCCAAGAATCAGAGTTGACATGCTATTGAATCTTGGATGGACAAAATTAATTGGACTAGCTTTCGTTAACATCTTTATTGCACTTGGCTTGCTTTACGCTGGAGTGCTCGGACCAGGAGGATTACAATAATGGGAACTGCAACTGGTATTATTCGTGCATTAAATTCTGGAATTAAACACATCGCAATGAAGAGATTCACTCTTCGTTATCCTGAGGAGAAACTAAAGTTTGTAGGTGATGGATATCAATTTGATCCATCAACAGGTGTAGGTATTGCAGGATACAAAGGACGTCACATGCTATTTCATGATCACTGTACTGGATGTCAATTATGTTCAATTGCATGTGAAGGTGTCGCAGAAGCTATCGCAATGGTAAAAGTTCCAGAAGAACAAAAACAAAACAAAAAATCAATCATGCCTCAAATTGACTATGGAAAATGTGTTTTCTGTGGTCTGTGTGTTGATGCATGTCCATTTTATGCACTATACATGACTAATGATTATGAATTATCCTCATTTACTAAAGAAGGACTAATCTATACTCCTGCTCAACTGCAGGTAAAACCATACATTGCACAAGACAGTGAAATACAAATTTCTGATAGAGGTGCAACACATGGCTGATGCTGTTTTTCTTGCACTAACTGTAATTACAATCGGTTCTGCAATTGCAGCACTTGAATTAAGATCATTGATTTATGGTTCCATCGCTTTGATGGGAACTTTGGGAGGAGTCGCAGGATTCTTTTTCTTACTTGATGCACCATTTGTTGCATTATTCCAACTAGCAGTATACGTTGGTTCTATTGCTGTTTTGATTTTGTTCACTGTCATGTTGGTAAAAAGAGAATTAATCTTCAAAAAAATTGAAGACAAACGTAGAAAGTTTGCAGGTATTGGTTTGATGCTAATAATTATGGTTTCATTAGGTGCAGTATTCTTGGATTCTGGTATCAAAACAATGACTACTGATGAACCTGCTACTGACTTTAGAGAGATTGGAACTGACTTTGTAACATATTATTGGCCAGCATTAATTTTGCTAGGATTACTTTTAGCAGGATCTGTTACTGGTTCACTAATTTTAGCCAAACGAGAGGACGTGGAGAATGACCAGCGAACTAATTGATTTTACTTTAGTATCGGTAGCTATGCTGGGCATAGGAATCTATGGCCTTGCAGTCAAACGTAATTTTATTCGAATGCTCTTTGCAGTTGAAATTATTATCAATGCCGCAAATCTCAACATTGTTGCATTTGGTAGATTCTTACCACACACTGGTGGTCAAACTATGGCATTATTCTCAATTGCAATTGCTGCAGCAGAAGTGGCAGTTGGATTATCATTGATCATTGTAGCTTATCGCATGTACCAGAATGTCGATATTGCAGACTTTAGGAGCTTGAAGGGATAATGGAGTACGCATTATTACAGGCAGTTTTCTTACCGTTACTTTTATCCCCTGTTGCATACATAATCGGAAGAAAAATGGGCCCAACACCTGCAATGTGGTTTACATTTGCAATTCTGTTGTATACTACAATTCTTGTAATTACTGCAGCACTCTCTGGAACTGTGGAGGAACATTATCCATGGACAGAACAGTTCGGCGAATTTGGTTTCGTATTGGATGGATTGGCATCACCATTTGCAATAATGATTTATGTTCTATCTACAATCTTGGCCATTTACTCAAAGCCATACATGATTCACAAATTCCATGAACAGTTTGAGGAAGAACAGAAAATTAACACATCTGCAAGTGGTCAAACTTCCGTTGTCGAATCCTCGTCTCTTACAAGTTATGTAAATGCTAAATCTGGAATCTACTTTGCACTTTATCTTGTATTTGCAATGGGTATGCTCGGAACAGTCCTTGCAACTAATCTGATTGAATTTTATGTATTCTTTGAGGTTATGCTAATTCCAGGTTTCTTCCTAGTTGCACTTTGGGGTGACGGACCAAGAAGAAAGATTGGTTTAATGTTCTTGTTTTGGACTCATGCTGGTGCAGTAGTTTTACTATTAGGATTTTTAATGATTGGTCTAACTATTGGTAGTTTTGATTTTGCAGACATCAATGAATCAGAAATTCCAAAAGACATTCTCATGTTCTCTGCAGTTGCAATTTCAATAGGCCTTGGTGTAAAACTGGCAGTCTTTATGTTCCACATTTGGCTTCCATATGTTCACGGTTCTGCACCAACACCAATCAGTGCATTATTGTCCCCTGCCATGATCGGAATTGGTGCTTATGGTATTTTCAGATTAATTGTAGAATTTTTGCCTTCAACATTTGCAGATCTTGCAATATGGTTCCATATCTGGGGTCTTGTTACAATGATTTACGGCGGTGCAATGGCACTGATGCAAGACGATTTGAAACGCATGCTTGCATATTCTAGTATTAGTCAGATGGGTTACATCCTATTTGGTATTGGTTCAATATCTGTACTTGGTCTTGCAGGTGCTGAGATGATGTATGTAACACACGCTATTGGCAAAGGCATTCTCTTCATGATGGCTGGAATTATTATTGTCAAAGTCGGAACTAGAAGCATCTCAAAATTAGGTGGATTGGCAGGAAAGATGCCAATCACTGCAGTATGTGCAGTTATTGGTGCATTGACAATAATGGGTGTTCCGCCAACAAGTGGCTTCATGGGAGAATGGATTCTCTTTTTCGGTGCATTAGAGACTGCAATTGAAGAAGGTTCAACACTTAGGGCAGTAACCTTTGGTCTGGGTCTCATCGCAACAGCCCTTACAATGTCTTACATGCTATGGATGTTAAAACGCGTATTCTTTGGAAAAACTCCTGAACATCTCGAACATGTGAAGGAAGGAAGCTGGCACATGACTGTACCTATGATGATATTGGCAGGATTCTCAATTGTAGTTGGTATTTATCCTGATATTTTCTTGAAGACAATAATTCCATACATGAACGGAGTGTTGGGAGTTTAGATTATGGCAACAGAAGCTTTAGGATTACCATTTGAAATTGGAGCAGCAAGTGCCTGGTTAGTTTGGATTCTACCGTTTGCTGCTGCATTAATTATTCCAGGTGTTGGTAAACTATCAAAACATGCAACTGGATATGTTGCAGTAGCATTTGCTTTGATGAGTGCATTATCTGCAGCATCCCTTCTTCCAATGGCTTTGGAGGCTCATGAAATCCATGATCAGATAATGTGGATTGAGGCAATTGGTCTAAAAGCTGGAGTTTTGGCAGATCCGCTTTCAATAATAATGTCAAATGTAGTTGGTTGGATTTCATTCCTCATTATGATTTACAGTACAGGATACATGAAGGGCGATAAAGACATTACAAGATTTTGGTTCTGGATGTTGTTCTTTATTGGTTCAATGCAGTTAATCGTATTATCTGATAATTTACTTCAAGTATTCTTTGGATGGGAAGGTGTAGGATTAGCGTCTTATGCGTTGATCAGCTTTTGGTATCGTGATAAAAAGAAAGATCATGTTGGTGTTGAAGGTAGAACTGTTCTTGGCATGTTAGATTACTATTCACCAACACATGCTGGTATGAAGGCATTCATCATGACCAAAGTTGGAGATGTGATGATGATTGCAGGAATGCTGCTGATATTTTTGTTTGCAGGTACTTTTGGATTTAAAGAATTAATGCATGATACTGATTGGGCAACTAACATGGCTGCTCAGGGACTGCTAGTTCCTGCATTTGTTTTATTATTTGGCGGTGCCATGGGAAAATCAGCACAATTCCCACTAAACGAATGGTTGTTAGAGGCAATGACTGGCCCTACTGCAGTATCTGCATTGATTCACGCAGCAACAATGGTCAAAGCAGGCGTATTCTTGGTGGCAAGAATTGGCCCACTTGTATTTGCTTTAGCTGCTGCAGGAATTATGGCTGATCAATTCTTTGAGATAATTGCCTGGGTTGGTGCAATTACTGCATTGTTACTTGCAACACAAGGCATGGTGAATAACGAAATTAAGAAAGTCCTTGCATATTCTACTGGTTCTCAAATTGGTTATATGATGATGGCATTAGGTATTGCAGGATTGTCTCATCAATATGTCGATGGTTACACTGCAGGATTTTACCACTTGATTTCTCACGCAATGTTCAAGGCTTCATTATTCATGGCAGCAGGTTCTCTATTGCACATTGTTGGCTCTAGATTCATGAGCGATATGGGTGGTTTGAGAAAACAAATGAAGAAAACTTATGTGTTCATGTGGGCTGCAGGTCTTGGTTTAATGGGAGCACCATTTATCACTACAGGTTTCTGGAGTAAGGATGCAATCTTTGCTGCAGTCTATACATCTGGAAATGAGTGGGCAATGCCACTATACCTTATCGCTGTTCTAACTGCTGTTATCACTGCATTTTATACAACAAGAATGATTGGACTAGTCTTCTTTGGAAAGAAGAGCAAACACATCGAAAAGATGGAAGAAGAAGGACATCATATTCATGAAGCACCAATGTCAATGTGGATTCCATATGGAATTCTTGCAGTACTCACTATTGGAATTGGTCTGATTGGGTTATCTGCAGAAGAAGGACTGCATCACTTATTTGTAGAATATCTTGAAGAATCATTTGGTATTCACACTGCACATGTTGCAGATGAAGCATCAATCTTGCCTGAATTCTTGCAAGGTCTTAATCCTGTTGCTTTAGGTTCTTCACTGGTAGCATTTGCTACGGGAATTGGATTGGGTTACATCTTCTATATTGGCAGATGGGTCGATCCTGTGAAATTTGTAAATTCAAATATTGTATTTTATGCCATTCACAAACTTTTCTTAAACAGATGGTATCTTAACGCAATGGTCTACTGGTGCTTTGTTGTAGCCCCTCTATGGCTTGCAAGAGGAATATTCCGATACTTTGAAAAGACCGCTATCGATTATGGAATGAATGCTGGAGTCCAAAAAGCAGTTGGATGGAGTGCCAAAGTCGTTCAAGGAACTCAAACCGGCGTTTCACAATCATATCTATTCGTATTTGGAGCAGGATTACTATTCGTAGTTCTGATATTGTTGATATAGGAGAAATGATGAAATGTTAGAAATTACTTCAACTCCATTGGTATTAATTGCAATTTTGGGCACTGTTGGAATTCTTCTTCCAATAATCAGCATCGCAAGAAAAGAACAAGGCTCAAACTCATTTTATGCAATCATCGCATTTGCAGCATTAATTGTATCCATGGGATATGTTGGATACCAATTTTATGCAGAAAATATTGCCTCTTCTGCATTATTCTCAGAAGACGTAATTGTAGATGACGCGTTTGGAGGATTCTTTGCAATTGCAATGCTTATCGTTGCCATCTTCACAACTGTTGGATCTTTTAATTATATGCGAAAGCATAATTCTCCTGCAGTTTACTATTCACTAATTCTACTGGCAACTATTGGTATGGTGCTAGTTGCATATTCTACTGATTTGATAATGTTATTTGTTGCATGGGAACTGATGAGTATTCCAACATACATCTTGGTCGGATATATGAAAAAGAATCCAAGTTCTAATGAAGCAGCTCTAAAGTATTTCCTCTTTGGTGCATTATCTTCTGCAATCATCGTTTACGGAATTTCAATTTCTTATGGATTAACAGGTTCTACAAATATTGGGGAAGTCATTCAAGGCTATTCCACACTTGATCCTTCAATGTTGCCACTTGCATTGCTTTCTGTTGGAATGTTTATTGCAGGATTTGGATTCAAAATGGGACTTGTGCCATTTCATCAATGGCTTCCAGATACTTACGAGGGAGCTCCACCTACAATCACAGCACTGTTAGCTGCTGCAACCAAGAAAGCAGGATTTGCTGCAACTATTAGAATTGTTGTTCTTGGAATGGTTGTTTTGAATCTTGATTGGACTTTGGCTCTTGGAATTATTGCAGTAATGACGATGACTATTGGAAACGTTGCTGCAATTATGCAAAAGAACATTTCCAGAATGTTGGCATATTCTAGTATAGCACATGCAGGATACATTTTGATTGGACTTGCAGTTGCACCACACAGTTCTCTTGGTTTACAAGGTTCTCTATATCAGATCATGAATCATGCAGTAATGAAAGGTGCTGCATTTATTGCAGTTACGGGTATTGTCACAACACTTGCAGTCACACATATTGACAAATTGCAGGGACTTGGAAGACGAATGCCTATCACTGCACTAGGATTAGTTATTGCATTATTTGCTTTAGCAGGAATTCCTCCACTTTCAGGATTTTGGAGTAAATTGATGTTATTTGGCAGTGCTCTTGATGCTAGTTCTGCAATATGGTGGGCACCTTGGCTTGCAATTGCAGGTGTTCTTAACAGTGCATTATCACTTGCTTACTATGGTTGGATTACAAGAAAGATGTACTTTGAAGGGGAAACCGAAAAGAGAGTTGCAGAACCAAAATCAATTATAGCTGTCATGATTTTCTCAACAATCTTCTTGGTAGGATTCGGTGTATATCCAGAACCGTTGATTAAATTTGTAGAGTTTGCAACTCCGGTAATTAGTTTAGGTCTTATGCCTTAAATGAAGTAAATTTAATTAAATTATCTAAATTAATTTTTGCTTCATTGTCTGGAATATTTCTTAATGCTGATCTTGCTTTTTCTGAATATTCTTTTAACAATTCTTCCATTTTATTAAATACGTCTCTGGGATCAGAACTTTTCTTAATTAGTAAATTAAATAATTTGTCTTCATTTTTCCAATCTAGCAAATCATCTCTAATTTGATATGCAATTCCTAGATTTTTTCCATATTCAGTTAATGCTTCAATTTGCTCTTCAGTCCCATTTGCAATAATTGCACCAATCCTGGATGCAACTTGAAATGCAACTGCTGTTTTGTATTCAATTACTTTTAGATAATCATCAAATGTTACATCCTCGTTATTTTCTAATCTGCCTTCTATCATTTCCCCCTCACTCATTAGCATGGCAGTAGTGGCCAAATCTTTTGTAATTCTAGCATTATCTAATCTGGATGATATTGCAAGAATCAATCCTAAAACAAAATCTCCTGTTAGCACACTTGTGTTGTATCCATATTTGACATGGAATGGCTGCTTTTGCCTTCTCATGGTCTCATCATCAATGATATCATCATGAATGATTGACTCCATATGTAAAAATTCAACAGCACATGATGCTGAGAGTACGTTTTCATCTATTTTGCCCACACTTTCAGCTGCCAAATTCAAAATAATGGGCCTAATTCGTTTACCGCCCTCTAAGGAATATTTTAGAGGTTCAATAAATTCAGATTCCGAATAAATTGAGAGTTCATCATCCAATGCTTGATTAATTCGCTGAATGTATTTTCCATAAGTTTCAAGTAGAGGATTTATCTCGATATTTTTCCTGTCCAAGATGAGCCTAAAGAAAAAACTTTACCATAAGTAAATAAATCTTGGTGCTCCAGCCGGGATTTGAACCCGGGATCTTTGCCTTGAAAGGGCAAAATGCTTGACCGGTCTACACCACTGGAACCCATGAAAATTATTTTTTATGACCATAAAATCTTTTGTAAACAACAAAGATTTTTTTATTGGCGATATTGGAGATGTGATATGAACATAATTAAGAAAATTGATGAAATGATTGAAGAAAGAAGTTTACTAAAACACCCATTTTACCAAATGTGGTCTGATGGAAAATTAACACAGGAATCTCTGGCAGGTTATTCAAAAGAATATTTTCAACTTGTAAAAGCAGTCCCTTCCTTTATGGCTCCCATTATTGAAAAATCTCCTGAATCTGTGGTTAAAGAGTTAGTAGAAAACCAACAAGAAGAATCTGATCATATTAAACCCTGGATTGCATTTGCTGGCGAACTTGGAATATCTGAAGATGAATTGACCTCATATTCTGGAACACCTAAGACCCAGAAAGCAGTATCTGACTTGAATAAATTGATGGATACTTTTGATGGTGGGGCCTGTGCCATGTATGCTTTTGAAAAAGAAATTCCTAAAATTAGCCAAACTAAACTTGAAGGCTTGGCAGAATTTTATGGCATAACCAACAATGAAGCTACAGAATACTTCAAACTTCACACAGAAGCTGACATTAGACATGCAGCATCTTGGAGAAACATTTTGGAGAAATCTTCAGTTGATTCTAGCAACTTGATTGAAATTGCTGATAAATCAATTTCAGCACAAAATTTGTTGCTTGATAGTTGTTACGAAGAATACTGTTAATCTCATAACATTTTAAACCTGAGAAAAAATTCCTTTGCTTAGGGCCCGTAACTCAGCTTGGTAGAGTAACCGGCTCATAACCGGTGAGCCAAGGGATCGAAGCCCTTCGGGCCCATACCATTCAAGCTCCTTTATTTGGTCCCATGATCATAAAGGAGGTACAATGACTAGTACTGATTACTCTTTAGAGGATTTATCTGACATTTCTCCCTATGAGAATTACATTACTGCAATCAGGGATGTAACAACTCGAAAAAAATACGCAGGACAACTTGAAATGTTCCTCAACCCAAAGTATGATTGGGAAAAATCACAACAGAAAAGAAAATTACTTTCAGAGAAAAAATTTATTGTACTAGTAAATGGTTTTGCAGAATTAATAAGGAAAGATCCTCACGCAGGCAAAAACAAAATCAAACGTTACGTCATGAGTCTAAAACAGCAAATTGATAACAAAACACTAAATCCAAACACTGCACGAAACAGACTCAAACCAATCAAGACTCTGTTACGTGCAAATGAGATTGACTTTTCCTGGTATCTTATAGATAGAATGATGCCAAAGGAATCAAAAAGCGGAGACAGAGCATACACAAGAGCTGAAATCCAAAAGATGATCATTCATTGTGAGGATATCACAGATAAGGTAATCATTACTGCTTTTTCATGTGCAGGATTCAGATTAGAGGCCTGGAACTATTTTACATGGAGTGATGTTGTGTTTTTCAAAAATGAGGATAATACCTACAAGGGTGGAGCACTGCGAATTTACCATGGAGATGCTGAAGAATATTGGACTCATATCACACCTGAATTTTGCAAATTACTAGACTTGTACAAGGTGTACTGGAAGAGTAAGTTCTTTGCAGACCCGTTACCTTCTGATCCTTTATTGGCCCAAGAAAGATTACCGTATCCTGCCCGTCTAAAATCCGGTGGGGTCTCAAGAAGAGTAAGAAAAGTAGTTGATCACCTGGGGTTGAGAAATGAGATGATTCCGGGAAAGCAGAGATATGTAGTACAACTAGACCACGGATTCAGAAAATATTTCAATACCATGTTGAGACGTGCCAAAGTTGATTTTGCTGACAAAGAAGACATGATGGGTCACAAGGTAGCCCTAGAATCAAGTTATGAGAGGTACGAGGAGGCAGATTTTGAGCGATTTGCAGAATATCAAAAGGCAATCCCTTTCTTGACAATATCTGATGAGGAGAGACAAAAAATAAAGATTGAGACTCTGGAATCAAAACAAAAGGATATTGAAAATCTACAAGAAAATATGGAAAAAATAATCGCAGAGAAAATGAATCAATATTCTTCCAAATTTATCAAGGATTTTGAGAAAATCATGGATAAAAGCATGAAACGCTCTAGTTTAACGTTGGAGAAAAATGATTTGAAATTGCTCAAAGAAATGTCAGAAGATGATGAGGAATTTGAGAAAATGAAATCAGTTTACAATATTCAGCAAAATAATCCAGTGACGGAGGGAAAAGATGCCTGAAAGAACAGAAAACTACCAGCCAAAATCAGTGATTTGGAGAGAAGTAGATTATGCAAAACACATACAACAATCCCTTGGTGTTTTGGATTTTGACACAAGTTTTGACAACCAGTTTCAAAAATGGAAACTGATGATACAGTTTATTGATGATGTCTCAGAAGCAATCAGACAAGAAATTATTCCATTAAAATCAAAAAATAGACTTGATTTGATACCTGACAAGTTAGCAATTGATAAGATGGATAAGATTTGGAATGGTCAGACATATTTACGAGTGAGAAGAAATCATGAAGGTACAAAAGTACTTGGCAAAGAACTTTTTTACGAAAAACCAGATCCGATTTTTCAACTAAAAGACAAGAAAGGCATAGTGATTGACACCTTTGAAACAGAAATAATCCCAATGCCAAAATTAAAAAACATGATTCCAGTTGGTAGGATTGATTCTGATACTTGGGGTATTCGAATCAGAGAGACTATGCCACTCAAGTATGCATTTGAGGGAGCAACCTATGCAACTGTAATCACTGATGGAAATTTCATTCATCACCTTCCTGATGGAGCAATACCAAAGTTTGAAGAAATAGATATGAATTCTTTGATTAAAAGAACCCCTATCTTGCATAGATCAATTTACGACAAAATCATGGAGATTCTTCCGATGCACTTTAACATGAATTACCATGTTTTTGCTGCTAATGCACATAAGATAATGCAATGGATGGAAGAAGAGAAAAAAAACGGGATTTATGGCAAGAATTTGGAAAGTGATTCAACATCAAGTAATGATGTGATTTGAAATTGCTTAGGCTTAGAAAAAACACTGTCAACAGATCAATAAATAAAAAGATTATCAACATAAATGAACAAAACCTTACTGGTATTCTGGGAGTTAGAGGTTCAGGAAAAAGTTTGTTGGGGGAAGCGTTACTTGAAAGATATTTTGACTATGGGTTTACTTGCCTTGATTTATGGTCAGCACCAAACATGGAAGGCTGTTTCTGGATTTTTGCAAAAGACGGTCACAAGAAAAGAATTCCTATAACGATTCTAGCACCAGAATCATTTATCATACCTGAAACACAAATAGACAAATTTAATGGAACATTTATCCATGTGCGAGAACCACTTGTAGAGTTTGTAAAACTACCATCACCAACAAAAAAGAATGAGTCTGAAGCAAATGAACAGATATTAGAAATTCTAACAGAGACAATCCTACACTGTAGAGAACACAGAAGAATACTGGTTTTCAATCCCTATATGTTTCCAAATGAAACTGAAATGTTTAGGATTTTAGAAATTTTAATGAGGAACATGATTACAATATCGAATAATTATTTTCATTCATTAAAACCAGAACAGGTTGGTAAAACTTCAAAGGAGCAAATGACAAACAGGGAGAGAAATTATCACAGAATGTGTTTTTTAATGAGGGAGTTTGGAGAAGTTGCACCCGCAAGGCTGAAGGGCGACAAATCCGGTGAATCCACACTAATCAAAAAGGCACTACTAAAATTTGTTAGATTGGCAAGACATGCAAACATTGATGGCATAATTGACTATCAAAATGCAAGTGATGCCGATTCTTCTATCAGAAATCAAATTGATACCTGGCTGATAAAAACATGGACACCAGAACTTGGAGGTGAAAATTTCAAATGGGTTTTCAGACATATCAAAGAAAGAAGGGATAAAATTTTTGATGAAGCTGGTTTTAATGATGAATCTTTTCAATGGGCAGATTCTTCATATCCACCAATAGAAAAGCTGTCCAACACTTGGTTTTATGCAGTAAAGCGTGGCGATTCACCAAAGTTAAAACGGGTTCCGGAATTACATATCAGACACAAAGAACCAGATGATAAATGGTGGGCAATAACCGGTATTCCAATACAATTTGATAAAAAGTTGAAAATGAAAACATTAGCGTCACCAACAAAAAAATCTGCAAACTATGATGAAAAATTTTTGTATAATACAATAGTTGAACTAAAATCAAGAAAAGGTAAGGAGAAACTAAAGTGGAATGATATAATCAAAGTTTTGTCAGAGATGCAAGAAAACGGAGATCTGATCTACAGATTATCATTTAATGGCATGGAAAGTAATACAATATCTAGTATTTTTAGCAGATTAAAGACAAAGTTCAATGAAAAGTGATGAGAACAATTCTTGGATTTAGGCACAAATAACTGCCGTACCTATTGTCGTAAACTGTCGTAAACCAAAAATTGTAGGCATAAAATACAACAAAACGACAAAAACACTATGATGTTTTTTGTCGTGTTGTAGTGTTGGAATTTAATTTGCAAAAATTTTTTGCATAACAATAAAAAATTAAGCTATGATTAGTACCAATTACACACATGTTAATGGAGTTTTGAACCCATATGAAAAATCTCTATGAGAGAACTAATCATCATTGAATTTTTCTAAACTCAAGTATTCAATAACTCTATAAACAATTAATTTTCTAATTATATTATGAAAGACAAAATTGGTGGATGGCCATACACAGTAACAAAATCCGGTGGAAAAACTGTACTTCACTTTTATCCAAAAGGAGATGACCTCAAACATCCAGACACTCCAAAGTTTACACTGGCTTTAGACAAAGAAGATTTGAAAAAACTTGTAAAACTCAGTTAACTGCGATCTGTAATCTCTTTAATCAAAGTTATTTAGGAGATTTTTTTAATTATATTCATGGGGTATGCAGAAGCTCGTGAAGAATACAAGAAAAAACATGGCAAATCATTGAAAAATTCCTGGATTGCTCATGTGTTAGGAGATTTTGGCAAGACCACTCGTAAATCACCATCTCGAAAAGGAGAATACAAGTATCCATGTCCTGCAGATGTTCGACCAAATCTTGTAAAGATCCTAAAAGACCTTAAAATGGTATAAAAATAAAGTACACTTCCAATTAATAATTATAAACTTCCAAATGTTTTTAATAGACTTCCATTTTACCTAGATTGTGGTTAGGGGTTCAGACAATCTAGATACAGCTTATAGTTTTGATGCCTTACAGGGAATACAGGCAGGACGAAATTTCTATGTTGCAATGTGTCCACTAAAAATAATTCCAAAATTATTCATATTCAATGAAGAGGAATTGCCACCTCAATTTAGAGCCCAGAGAATTTTACGGGATTCAAGAATTCCATCGATGGCCACTTACATTGTAAATAATCCTAAAGAGTATGTCTTTTCATCATTAACTGCATCAGTTGATGGTGCAATGAAATTTATCCCAGACCCATCAGTTGGTTCTGATGGGAAAATTGGCCGACTGCACATCTCTATGGAATCACGTTTACTAATTAATGATGGACAACATAGACGTAAAGCAATTGAAGAAGCACTCAAAATAAAACCTGAACTTGGAAATGAATCAATCTCTGTTGTATTTTTCTCAGACAGAGGATTAAAGCGCAGTCAGCAAATGTTTGCAGATTTGAATAAACATGCAGTAAAGCCTACAAAGTCTTTGGGAATTTTATATGATCACAGAGATGAATTTTCACAGTTTATTGTAAAGATGGTAAATGACTTGGATGTATTTCATAATAGAACAGAAATGGAAAAGACTAGTATTTCTAATCGTTCAACAAAATTCTTTACATTAAATGGAATTTCAGATGCAACTAAACTTTTGTTAAAACTTAAAACGAAAACAATTCCGCCAGAAAGCCAACAATTAGCTGCCGAATTTTGGAATACTGTTTCTAAAAATATTCCTGAATGGAATTTACTTTTGGATAAAAAAGTATCACCATTTGAGTTACGTAGTGAATTTGTCCACTCTCACACTAATATTCTAAATGCATTGGGAATGGTAGGGCATGTTCTTACTGGTAAATATCCTGATTCATGGAAAGACAAACTAAAAGGATTGCAAAAAATTGATTGGGCTCGAGATAGCTCACTATGGCAGGGTAAAATTATTCTTGATGGAAGAATGATGAAGCAAAAGGCAGGAATCCAAAAAGCAGCTGATGTGATTTTAGAAAAATGTGGTTCTAGTGTAACCCTTGATGAATTTGCAAAAAGTGAGGCTAAATGACTGTAGATTCTGTCTTTAAAACCCGCACTCTAAAGGAAATCTACGAGGAAGTACGAGAAGTATATCTTTCCGATAATAGGCCCTGGATACTTGGATTCTCTGGAGGAAAAGATTCTACTTGTATGGTTCAATTAATTTGGAATGCATTAACAGAGTTACCTGAAGAGAAAAGACAAAAGGAAATCTATATCATTTCATCAGATACACTAGTTGAATCTCCAAAGATTGTAGAGCAAATAACTGCTACTTTGGATATCATGGAAAAGTCTGCAAAAGAGCAAGGCTTGCCAATATCTACGAATTTGGTTAGACCTGAAATCAAAGATTCTTTTTGGGTATGTCTCTTAGGTCGTGGATATCCGGCACCATCAAATAATTTTAGATGGTGTACAGATAGATTGAAAATTAAAAATGCTGATAAATTCATCAACGACAAAGTTTCTGAATATGGTGAAGCAATTGTTGTTTTAGGTACAAGAAAAGATGAAAGTGGCTCACGTGCACAATTGATGAATTTGTATGAGATAAAGGGAAGTTGTTTGTCTCGCCATTCTAAATTTGCACAAACATATGTCTATCCTCCATTACGGGATTTTATCACTGAAGATGTTTGGAATTATCTATTACAAAACAAAAACCCTTGGGGAGGCAACAATCGTGATTTACTAGCACTATATCAAAATGCTGATGCAGCTGAATGTCCTCTTGTAGTTGACTCTAGCACTCCATCATGTGGTAATTCACGATTTGGTTGTTGGGTTTGTACTGTAGTTGAGAAAGACAAATCTATGGAGAATCTAATTGATTCAGGCGAAGATTGGATGCTTCCATTATTGGAATTACGTCAAGAGTTAAAAGATACACAAGACCCAGAAAAAAAATTAGAGATTAGGGATTTTAAAAGACGCGATGGTCATGTGATGTTTTACACAGATGGAACAGAGAAGATCACACCTGGTCCATACAAGATTGATTTTAGAAAACAATTTCTCATAAAATTACTAGAGGCTCAAAATAAGATAAGAAAAGACGGTCCAGACCCCAAAATGAGCCTAATTCTAGAGGAAGAATTGCACGAAATTCAAAACATTTGGAGAATGGAACAAGGAGATTGGGAAAATTCAGTTTATCAAATTTATGAAAATGTTGCAGGAGAAAAAATATCTCCAGTTCAAGAGGACCTTGGAGGATTTAGCAAAGTAGAGCAGGAAATTTTAGAGGAGGTTTGTGATAAAAACAATGTTCCAAAATTACTAGTGTCAAGATTACTACATGCAGAATTTGATTCACAAGGAATGACTAGACACTCTAAGATTTATCCAAAAATTGGAAAAATACTATCTGAAGAATGGCGCGGATTTGAAGAGTTAGAAAACATCAAAAAAGAACTCAAAGAGAAAAAAGAAGAAAAGAGGAAATACAATAATGCATCTAACTAAAGTTACTCTAAAAAATTATGGCGTATATAGAGACAAAGTTGAATTTGATTTAACAACAACTTATGAAAAACCTGTTGTACTAATTGGCGGAACAAATGGTGCTGGAAAAACAACCTTGTTTGAATCAATTTTGATTGGATTTTATGGTCAATCCTATTTTGATAAAAAAAATACACGAAAAGAATATGAAAAATTTCTTGGAAATAAAATTCACAGATATTTAGGGACTACTGCAGCAGCTGCTGATTCCACATCCATAATAATTGATTTTAAATTTTATCACAATGGTGTAATTGATGATTACACAGTAGATAGAACATGGCACAATGATGATGGTCGAATTTTAGAGGAATTAAAAATCAAAAAGAATGGACAAAGACTAGATTCAGTCGAGGAGTCCCAATGGCAATCATTTATTGAAGAATTAATTCCAAAGGGAATCTCCAAGCTGTTCTTCTTTGATGGTGAAAAAATTGTAAAGATGGCAGAAGATCAAGATGAGGAAATACAAATAAAATCTTCTTTTGATTCTTTACTTGGTCTAGATATTGTAGAGCAGCTTCATTCAGATTTACGTGTACATATTATGAGAAACATGAAAGAGGATGCAAAATCAATTCAAATTCAACATGACCAATACCTGAAAGAACGAGATGAGATATTAGAAGAGACAGGCCGATTCCAAGGCAAAATTGCAAGTAAACAGGGTGAACTAGATGAAATTTCAAAAGAAATTGATACACTTGAGGCTCAAATATCTAAAATTGGCGGCGGATTTGCCTCAAAAAGAGAAGACCTCAAGGCAAAAAAATCCTTTTTAGAAATGAAAAAAAACTCGCTTGAACATGATCTGAGAAACATGCTTAATGGCTCATTGCCATTTGCTCTCATCCCAAAACAGATCAAATCATTGCAATCTCAAATTAAAAAAGATGAGCAAATTCTCAAAAAACAATTTGAAAAAGATATTCTTGATGAAAAGTTAGATGAAATTAATGGAATTTTAAATTCTAAAACTCTTTGGAGGGGAATTCCTGATGAATCAAAAATCAAAGACATTTTGATTTCAAAATTCTCTAAATTATTTGATTCAGAAAAAATTTTAAAATCCGATATGACTAGCATGTTTAATTTATCTTCTTTAGAATCATCTAATGTTTTGAATTTATTTGATGAACTAGACACAATTAATGTTCCCAATCTGAAGAAATCTTCTCTAGAATATCACAAAGTGTCTGATCAATTAGAACAAGTGGATATTGCTTTAGTTAATGCACCAAAAGATGATGAAATAGGACCGTTAATTTCAAAATTAAATAAATTACATGAAAATCAAGGAATCCTGAAAAATGAAATTGAGCATCTGGAACAACAAGTAACTACAAAGAACACATATTTGAAAATGATTAATGTAAAAATTCGAAATATAATTGCAGATAAATACAAGGATAAAAATGCCGGAACCCAGGCAGAACTTGCAACCAAAGTTCAAAAAGTGTTAGATGAGTATATTGAAAAACTCAAAGTAAAGAAATTGCAATTACTTGAAGTTTATCTTTTAGACGAGTTGCAAAGATTACTACACAAAGAAAACCTCATCACCAAAGTTACAGTGGATAAAGACACATTTGATATCACATTATATGATAAAGATGGAAATTCCATTCCAAAAGATTTGTTATCTAAAGGAGAACAGCAAATGTTTGCAACGGGCGTATTGCTTGCATTGGCCAAAACTTCTGGCAAGCCTTTACCATTCATGATTGACACTCCACTTGCTAGATTAGATATGAGCCATCGTGATAATATGATTGAAAAATTCTTCCCATATGCATCGCACCAAGTAGTGATATTTTCAACTGATTCTGAAATTGATGAGAAGTATTATTCAAAAATGAAACCATACATTTCACGCTCATATGCAATGGAGTATTTGCCCAGCAAGGGCAAAACCCTGCAACATGAAGGCTATTTCTGGGATGAAAATGGAGTTAAAAAAATTGCAGTTTAGTCGATACAGATTCAGCTATAGGACTCAGAGCCTTTTAGGCATGTTAAAAAATAGAACCGGACTTGGCATCAATGTTTTAGCAAGGTATGCTATTTGTTTATCATTAAAAGACCCCTCAATTCCAAATCCTGATGAATTTGATGAAAAAGGAATGGAACTAGTTCCAAGTATTTTGTTTGGGGAGCATGAAAATATCTACATGGCATTAATGCTTGATAGACTGCACAGAGACAAACTAGACCCTGAAACATACTTGCACAAAATGACTCGAGCTCATTTTAATCGTGGAGCAGCAGCACTATTTCCTAGAATTCAAGATTTATCTGATTTTAGTGATATTATCCAACAAGAGAGAAAATGAGTGACATTAAATTTCCAATTTATCTGGACCATCATGCAACAACTCCTGTAGACCCTAGAGTGTTGGAGGAGATGCTTCCATACTTTACTGAAAAGTTTGGTAATGCATCCAGTCTTGACCATCCATTTGGATATGAAGCATCAGTAGCAGTTGAGAATGCACGAGAGATAATAGCAAATGCAATTGGTGCACGACATGATGAGATTGTGTTTACTTCTGGTGCTACAGAGTCGGATAATATTGCGTTAATTGGAACAATGAGTAAGTATGCGGATAGAGGAAATCATTTAATCACATGTGTTACAGAACACAAGGCAGTTTTAGATACAGTACGTCACTTAGAGAGTTTGGGGAAAAAAGTTACGTACTTGCCAGTAAATAAATACGGTGAAATTGATTTAGTACAATTAGAGAATGCGATTATTCCCGAAACAGTAATGATTAGTATCATGGCTGCAAACAATGAGATTGGAACAATTGCAGACGTTGCAGCCATTGGAAAAATAGCACATGATCATGATGTAATTTTTCATACTGATGCCGCGCAAGCAGTAGGTCATATTCCAATGAATGTTAATTCAATGAATATTGATTTGATGTCATTTTCTGCTCATAAAATGTATGGTCCAAAAGGAATTGGTGCTTTGTATGTAAGAGGAGTAAAACCTAGAGTAAAGCCTGATGGGTTGTTTCATGGTGGAGGACAAGAGAGAAATATTCGTTCAGGGACTCTAAACGTACCTGGAATTGTAGGGTTTGGTAAAGCAATGGAGATTTCTCAAAAAGAGATAGATTCAGAGAACAAGAAATTCAAAGAATGGTCTGATTTAATGTTAAAAGAATTTGAGAAAATTGGAGGAAAATTAAATGGACATCCTTCAAAGCGATTATCATATAATCTGAATGTATCTTTTTCAGGAATAGAGAGTAAAGCCATCATTAATTCTGTATCTAAAGAGATTGCAATTTCTGCTGGTTCTGCATGTACTACTCAAATTGTAGAGTCATCACATGTGTTATTGGCATTAGGTTTGAATGACAATGCCACTCATGAGGCAATTAGAATTGGAATTGGACGATTCACCACTTTAGATGAAATTCAATTCACTGTGGAAAAAATTTCTTCAATAGTACAATCTCTTGAGAAAATAAGTGTTTGAATTGCCCTAAATCTTTTAAATTACTGAAATGTTAATTTCATACATGACTGAATTTAAAGAAAAAACCTTTGAGGAAACAAATAGGTTAGTAACTGAACTTTTTGAAAAATATGGAGATGTAAAAATTATTGCAAAACAATTAGGTATTTCAACATCCATGGCAAAGAAAATTATTAAATTTTCAAGATTACCCAAATTAATAAAAGAAAATTTAGATTCTATTAACATAAATCAAAAAGTTGCCATTGACTGTGCAATACGTTCTGCAGATGCACTTGCATGGTCTAAAGATAGTGGAGTACCTGAAGAAAAAGTGTTTGAATTAGCAAAAGCATATTCTGCAGCTGATCAAGATCTGATTATAGATACTATTCCCGTACATGAAATTCGTCTGGTTTTAGAACCTTCCATGCTGAAAAAAATAGAATCTCTATGTAAAGAAAATGCTATGAGCGCTGAAGAATTCGCTATGTCTCTCATAGAAGAAGGATTAGACCACTTTGGTGAACTTGAAAAAATAGATGCGTTTTGGAAGGGTCATCTTTCAGATGAGGGTGGAATTATAGGTGATGCATATGAATTTGAAGGTAATTCTTTTGAGATTATCGTTATAGGTGACAATAAAGGAATTTATAAAAATGATAAAAAAATGAAAAAAACTGAATATGATCAATTGCCTAGTATTTTTAAAATGACTTTAAGGTTAGAGCCTGAATTTGATTAATTACTGTTAAAAAATGATGTTTGATGTTCAAAAACTTCCAAATTCAATTTACAGATAGAAGTAATGTAAAAAGTAAACTTCGAAAATTACAATTTGATGACAAAGTAACATTTGATTTAACAATTACCGCATTTGAATTACTATCAAAAATCAAAGAAAGTAAACTATCAATTATTTCTTCGATAAAATCAAACAAAGAAATTGAATTGTATGCTCATCAAATTTTTGCAGCAATGAAGGTAAAAAATGAATTTGGAGGCTCAGCGATATTAGCTGATGAGGTGGGTCTTGGAAAAACCATGGAAGCTGGAATAATTTTAAAGGAATTTCTAATTTCGGGTCTTGCAAAAAGTGTTTTGATATTAGTTCCACCTTCTCTTGTTTACCAATGGCAAGATGAATTACAATCAAAATTCAATCTCAACTTTACACAGAAAGATGATCTTAATTTCAAAGATCCTGCTAGTCATGCATTATTGATATTTTCACATAGTTCTGCCACATCTCCTGCAAAAAAAGAACTTTTGACAAAACGAAATTGGGATATGGTAATTGTGGATGAAGCTCATAGTATGAAAAATGCATCTACCCAAAAGCATCAATTACTAAAAGAATTACCAAGAAAATTTACTCTGTTTCTTTCTGCAACACCTATCCAAAACAATCTCTCAGAATTGTATAATTTAGTTGAATTGCTAAAACCTGGAACTTTTGGTACTCTGTCTGAGTTTAAAACTAGATATGCAGATGACCGTCAAATGCGTAGAGTTAATCCTTTTTTTAAAGAAGAATTACAGAAAAAATTATCAAAAATAATTATTAGAACAACAAGACAGCAAGTAAAAAAATACATTTCTTTTACTGATAGAATTGCATATACCAAGATCCTCAAACCTACAAATGATGAACGAGATTTGTATGATAGAATTACAAACAAAGTTCATGAATATTATGATTCAGGATATGATGTTCTGTATCTTATGGTAATTCAGAGATTAATATCTAGTAGCAATGAATCAACTAAGCAAGCTTTGTTCAAGATGAGAAAATCAGAGCTGTTCAATGAAGATGATTATACGGAATTAATGAAAATTGCAAATAGGATAAAAATAGATAGCAAAGCAAGTGATCTTTTGGATGTAATTAAAGCAGACAAAGATTCTAAATTTTTGATTTTTGCAGAGTATCATGTAACTCAAGACTATTTGTCTAGAGTAATGACTGAAAATGGATACTCTGTAACTTTGTTTAATGGAAAAATGAATCTTATTGAACGCGCAGAATCTGTTGAAAAATTTAGAAATAAATCACAAATAATGATTTCAACTGGAGCAGGTGGTGAAGGACAAAATTTTCAATTTTGTCATAATGTTGTAAATTATGATCTTCCTTGGAATCCAATGAGAGTAGAACAAAGAGTTGGTAGAGTTCATAGGATAGGCCAAAAAAAGGATGTGAACATATACAATTATGCATACGAGCACACCATTGACGCATACATTTTACAACTGCTTTACACAAAAATCAAATTATTTACCATGGCAATTGGACAACTTGATTTGTTGTTTGAGGATGTCACTGATGAAAAAACAGGTACACATTTTTTTAAAGAATACATGACTGCAAAAAATGAAAAAGAATTAAAAAATAAATTTTCAGCACTCGGAGATGATTTTAAAAATAGAAAACAAAACCTAACTACTGCAGTAGAGCAATTTAATCAAGAAGTTTTTGAGAATTTTTCACTGTCTCCAATTGAGGGTGTAAATGTCTCAGATTGAAAATCAAGTAATTTCACTTGTTTTAGGATATTTTTCTAAAATTAATGCTAATGTTATAGAAAAAAATGGATTGTTTGATGTTGAAATTCCTCAAGAATATTCAAAAATGTTTGGAACAACCAAATTAAAAATTACTTTTGATCCGAAACTTTCAGATTCTGATGATTATGTACTGGTATCTCCAGGTAGTAATATTCTACTATCTATTTTAAACAAATGCATTGATTTTGGCCCTGTCATAACTACCAAATTAAATTCAAATAAATATAATTCAAATATCATAAGATTTTATTTTTATGTAATTTTTGAATCAATAAATTCCAAAACAAAATTAATTCATGTAGATGTCAATGTAAATAACAAAAAAATTATAATGATTGATGATTCTGAAATAAATTGGAATTATAGTAATGTAAATATGAAAATTCGACCTGAAATTATTGATGATTGTTATGTTGAATCCATAATATATTTAGAACACAATTTATTGAAATCCGATATAATTAATTTTAAAAACGATATGTTGCATCTCAAACAAGAAGAATTGGACAATGTTACTTTAGAGTATAAAAAACGTAACAAGGAAATTCAAGACAAATTTACTATTTTAAGAAGTAAGGGCGAATCTGGAATTGCACTTGAAAATCTTATCGATGAAAATGAAACCACCCATAATGAAGAAATTAACATCCGAGAAAATTTAGACAAAAAATATGCTATTGTGATCGATTTTGCCCTAATTGCATCTGTGATTATTTAGCCTAAAGCTCATATACTCATATATCCATTAAAATAAAGTTGCCATCTAATTCTAATAAATTCAAAAAATTTGATTATATTGAACTTGATAAATTGTATGTCGGTTTAAGTAATGTTCGAGTTGAAAATGCTACTGATGAAGAAGAATTATCCATTCTTGCAGAACATATTGGAAAACATGGGTTGCTAGAACCCATTGTTGTTTTTGCCGTAAATGATCTTGAGGATGAACATCCATTATATGAAAGTAGAAAAAGTTACAAAAACCAATATGAAATTTTAGCTGGTCAACGAAGATGGACTGCATTTAAAAAATTAAATAAAGAAAATCCCGGTGAAGGTTGGGATAAAATCCCTTGTCATGTGAGAGAAGCTCCAGATGATGAAGTTGATGCAAAAGCAATTTCACTTGGAGAAGGATTAACTCAACTTCCCTATACTATGACGGATATTATAGATGCATGTGATACACTTTTTAAAAAATACAATGATCCAAAGATTGTTGCAAAAATGACAGGGATTTCAGATATTTTAGTAAACAGATATGTCAAATTTGCAAGGTTACCAAAATTTATTCAGGAAAATTTAGGTTCAATTCATAAAACTCCTAAAACAGCTGTGAATTTAGCTGTAGAAGCTGCAGATGCATTAGCATGGTCCAAAGATAGTGAAATTCCTGAACAAAAAGTATATGATCTTGCAATGAAATTGGGAGAAAAGAAAAAGAACTCTCAGGAAGAATATAAAAAATTAAAACAAGCAGCTGAAGAAAACCCTAAAGAATCATTAGCAAAGATAGAGGAAGAATCTCTAAAAATTATGTCTCCTAAAAAATTCTCTATAGTTCTTGATGCAAAAACTGCTATTCGTTTAGAATCTGCAGCTGAAAGAAGTGGACATGATCCAGGCGAAGAGGCATCAGATATTATTCAAGAAGGATTAGATCGTAGAGAAGGACATTCTTCAGAAGAATAATTTCTAAAATGGTTGAAAAACTTTTAGATGATTTGGATACTTACTCCGATCTTTTGTTAAGTATAGGAACGCATGATCCCAATAGACCGTTTACGCCTATTGAAGTTTCAGATCATCTTTTGAGACTCAAAAAAGAAACAGGCGATTCATTGCAACAATTATCAAAAAGGGTAGGGCTAGGAAAAAAACTTAAAAAATCAACAATAAAAAAACCAACCGATACTACTCAAATCAAATTATTTGAAAAACTACAAAATTTGTCTAGAAGAAATGTGTACATGCTTGGATGGGGAATATCGAAAGATGGAAAAATTGCAATGACTATTGGGTGCGATATTGCAAAACTGTCTAATCCTGATGAACAGGATATTTTTTTAAATACAATTCTTGAAAGTTTAGAGACGGACAAACCAATTCGCAAAGACGATGTAAAGGATATTTTAAATCGAAAACGTAATTCTCCTGAAACACCTATTGGAGATATTATTGAACATGTTATGAAAATTAAACCTGTAATGGAACTATTTTGGAAAATTGGAATTACTCCTGAAGATACTTTCCTTGAAAAATTCAAGAAAAAAATATCTGATGAGAAAATTCAACCTTCCGATTTATTGAGAAAATTGTTGGAAAAAAAGATAAAAAAAGATATGATAAAGTATGTTTCCATCACAAAAAATGATTTGGTTTGGATAACATTAGATGAAAATAATTTCAAGGAATTGGAAAACGAATGGAAATCAAAAAAAATACCTGTCACTGCATTCTTTAATCAAATTTTAATGGATGAAATTCAAAATGACTGATTTACGTACATTGGCAAAGATTCATTGTGATCCGATGAGTATGAGAACAGAAAATGGGATACCTGAAGATCAAGCAATTTTACTTGGTAATTCCATAGTTTGTGATGGGTATGTTTCTGGAAAAACCACTGCTGTTTTTACACATTTTCATGACGATCACACTTGGAATTTTATGAGTGCTTTGAGAAATTGTCATAACATATTGCTGACGGAACCTACCTACAGGGCACTTAAAGCACTACAAAAATTTCCAGAACGGCCAGCCATTCAGAAATTATCGTACAATTTACCATTTACAACCACTACTGGAGAAATAATAGAATTAATCAATGCAAATCATGTTTCAGGTTCTTCTCAAGTATTAGTTACAATGGAAAATACAGGTGAAAAAATTCTCTACTCTGGAGATTTCTCATTTCCTGAAATTCCTACTCCGAAAGCAGATGTTCTTGTATTGGATGGTACTCATGGAGTTCCTCTTTATGATTTTAACACGGATAAGGAATCTATAATGAGAAGAATTTTCGATACGGTTTGTGAACAAATTGAGAATAACCGTCCCGTAGAAATTCTAGCTAATCGAGGCACAATGCAAGATATTATGGCTCAATTGGAAAAAACAGAAAATGGAGAATTTATTGCAGAAGATATTCCATTTTTGGCAGAACAAAATGATGTTGATTTAACTAATGCAATAAAGTACACTTATGATGAAAAGATTAGAGAAATTGAAGTTTCAACAAATAGCAGACTAAATGAATTATATCATGATGAAAAAAAGCCATACATACGATTTGCAAGGCCAGGTCAAGGTTCAATGCAACAAGAACGTGCCCAAATAATACAAGCAGATGTTAATCCAAACTATAAAACAAATGGTCCGTTTTGGAGCGACAAAAATGGAAAAATTTATGCTTGTTTAGCTGCACATGCAGATTATGGCAATATTTTAAAATATGTAAAAATGATCGATCCAAAATTGGTCATTGTGGATGGAACGAGAGCTAATTCTGAAGATTCAAAATCACTTGCAAATGCAATAAGTAAAGAATTTGGAATTGCTTGTTATATGGAAAATTGTAAACCATGACAAGAGAAACACAGCTAAAAAATTTTTTGACTTATGTAGTAGAAGATTCTCTTGAAAAACTCAATGAAATTAATTTAAAACAACCATTCAAGCAGAAATCTGAAAAATGTTATGAATTTAAAAATGATGATAATAAATTTTTTAAAGAGTCCATAGTAAAAAAAAATAACTTTGAAGAATTTTTCTCACGGCCCGAAATTAAACAAGAAATAGAAAAAATCAACGATTTTAATGATGCTGTAGACATTGTATCGGGATATCCTAACACGAAGATATTTTCAAAAAGAGGACTATCTGCCGAAATCCTAGTTCATTCTTTTATAGAAAATTATGTTAAGAATGCAGATGATTTTAAATTTGTAGATTCTATTTTTAAAAAAACTATCAAAAGCTTCATAAATTTTTTAGATTCCGAAATTCTTCAAGTTCCTTATTTCACTCCATTATTTCGATTATCCTTTGGTTCTAAGAATATAGAAAAAGAATTAGGTGAAATCAAACTTGTAAAAATAAATGGTGATCGATTTAAAATTGTCAAAGAAAGCCTGGTCGGAGATAATCGAGGAGTTTCTGGCGAACTTAGAAAATTAAGCTACGTGTTAGAAGTTAGCGTTGATTTTAAAAACAATACCAAGGAGGAAGACGAAATTGCTAATCAGAAATTTGATAAATTCCTTAAAGCTGCATATCTTTTTGATAAAGGGGATTTAAAAATTGGTCCTATTTACAAAAACTATTCCCCTTGGATGAATAATGCCTCAAAAATTTTGAATATCCAAGATGTCGTGTTAGGTCCTAATACGCTTAAATTAACATCCACCTCATTTAACAAATTAAAAGTGTTCTATCGTGAATTTTGTAATGTTGATTTAGAGAAAAAAGATTGGTCATTTATTCAAGTAGCAATAGATAGATTTTCTTCAAACATAATTAGAAATGACTCAATTGATAAAATTGTAGATCTCAATGTTGCATTGGAGTGTTTGTTTAGTTCTGCAGGTGAAACATCCTTGAAAATTTCCAACCGTTGTGCAATGATGGTGGGCCTTGATGAAAATGATCAAGAGTTATGCTGGAATTTTATAAAAAATACTTACAAATTACGAAATGATATACTGCATGGAAGGAAGGAAAACAATTTTGACATTACAAATGATGTACTGGAATTGGAAAGAATAATTCGTATAGCCATAAGAAAATTTCTTAATCTCTCTAAAAATATTTCTAAAAAGGAATTAAAATCTGAAGGTAAAATAAAAAAGGATGATACTCTTCGTGATTATGTTTTAAATGAATTAGATTTGGGTTTGATTAATAGAACCCGATTGGAACCTTTTTCAATACAAACAAGTGGGCCTTTTAACTAATTTAACCATTCATTAGTCATTAAATTCATTTGAATGATCTTTGACAAATTCTTTTGCATTTCCTTGATTTTTTATTTGATCAATCATTTCTGATGCCCATCTTTTTGAAATTCTACGTCCTTTCTCATATTCCCATCGTCTAAGAAATCTTGCAGCATCTAGGTCTTTTGAAAATTTTACAATAAAATTATATTGTCGCCCTGTTCTGTCTGTAAATCTATTAAATTCATACTTGCTTTTCTTAACTGGCCAATCTTCAAGAATTGCATTAAGTTCATTATTTTTTTTAGATGAGGCACTAATTGGTTTACTGTAGTCATCTTTTGTTGCAAAAAATTCACTTCTTAATTCAAGAGTTTCTTTGAACTTTTGGGCAATCTTTTTTGCAAATATGATTACCTCATTTGTATTATCTTCTTCTTGATCCCATTCAAAATAGTCTGTTGCATAAACTGCAATTTCAGATGCCAAAATTGGGTCGGCAATTAATTTGTCATCAATCACCAATTCTCTCAATTCAGTTGGAACTCTTGAAAGATTCCTGAAACCATTTCTAACAATAAAAATATCTAATTCTGTTTCTTGACAAAGTTTCCTTAAAGATCCAATCTGAGCATATGCTTCAATCATATCTTCCATTAATCCTATATTGTGTTGAGAAATACTTGTACGTTTTTTATAATTTTTAATTAGTAATTGACATTCATTTTCTATATTGTAATCATTTTTAATATTATTTTTTGTATCGTGTATTCCTTTAAAAAATTTAATGTTGCCTTCATTTTCTTTAGTTGATTCAATCACATTACCATAATCTACTTGTTTTTTTATTTTCTTAACTTCCTTTTTCTCATTTACCTTGTTATTTTTATCACCAATTGTTACTGTTACACATTTACAATTACATCTAGAACCTTGTCCCCCACAATGATTATTTTTTTCACATTGAGTACACGTATTAAATTTTAGTTGCTTTTTAATTTCATTTGCTGCTTTTAACCAATCTGTAGGATTTTCAGAGTTTAAGTTTTTTTCTGTTTGATCTATTAATACATTTTCTTCTTCTATATTTTCTAAATTGTCTGATTTATCTCTTAATTTTTCTTTGTAAATTTTATTTCGTGGTTTTTGTCTAATTCTATAATTACAACAATCACAAAACCATCCTACGGAATCTATTGCTGCGGGAGATCCGTCTTTCATATGTGCTCCTCTATGATCTATCCAAACATCGCATGTTTGACACCGTCCTTGACCTGCACCATATCGACTACCTCCTGGAGGTTTTTTTACAATGAATTTTTTACAAATCTCTTTGCATGTTCTATTTTCCTTTTCCATTCCTTGCTCATATACTTCAAACCCAAATATCTCTTCTTTTAATTATAATTTTACAGTGCCATGCTGACTCACCGAAGTTACATTTGAATGCCATTTCTTATGATATTCGTCCTTTACAGTATGAATTGGAATCAAATATTTGGCATTAGTGTTTTCTACAACATACTTGATTTGCTCCCCATCTCCGTGCCCCGAAACATGAATTTGATGCCAATCTTGCTCTCTTTTGAGCACACCAAAGTGCACAAACCAGTTTTTGACCTGGTCTTCTTTGATTTCCATCTCTGTGTTAAATGGCTCTGTCAATGAGCGAATGTATGTAGAGCCTTCAGTAGGCTTTACATCAATTAAATCCTGTAATCTAAAGTCAGAACAATAAAAGATGTATTGATTTTGCTTTTTCTGAATGTCTCTATAGTCTATAGCATTAGGATAATCTAAGAATTCTCTTTGCCATAATCCATAATCAGACAACAATTGTTTTTTTGAAAATATGTCAATGTCTTTATCAATTAATCCCCACGAGCCTCTCTGAATGTATATTTTGATATTTTGATCAGTGGGTCCAGGATATTTTCCTTTCAGGTTTGGAGATTCATTAAATAATTTTAAAAGATATGCTTGTTTCATATCAATTACCAAATCACGATTAGTGTTTTTTGCTGCAATGTAAAATGATAACAGTCTATCTAAATCTCTAATTGGATAACCAACAATTGCCAAACCTTTGGTATTATTTACAATATCGGAAATCTTTCCTTCAACATCATACTCTGTAATTGATGGCGGTGCATCAACTCTAGTTCCCTCACATAGTAAAACATCCAAATCAGATTCGGCACATCTCTGAACAAACCTTTCAGTATCATCTTTGCGTCTTCCATGGAATCGCAAATCTGCAGTATTTCCAATTGTACCATCAGGAGTATTGAGAATGAATGCATGAACTCCAGGAATTGAATGGTCTACGGGTAATGGTTCTACTCCAATTGAATCGATGTTGAATTTTTTTCCTGATTCAAATACTTCAATTCTTCTTGGAACTGCAACTTTGTCCCCTGATGCTCTGGAAATTTGTCCCTTGTTATTTTCATAAATTTGAAATCTTTGTTTTGCAGTATGGTATTGGTCTGAACCTGTCTCATCAAAGTTTTGCATGATCAGTTTTGATTCTTCAGAACAGTAAATTGGAATATCCTCTCGAAGATATGGAATGTATGCACAATGGTCAACATGAGCATGAGTTAGAAGTACTGCATCAATTTCAGTATCCTCATCTCCTCCAAAACCCATATGCTTTGCATAGTCACGTCTGTAAAGTCCCTTAATTTTGGGCAAAATTCCTAATTCAAAGAGGTCATTGAGACTGTTTGATGTACGAGGTCCTAGAAATTGTGAGAAAAATTGCCCTTCTTGAGAAAAAGACATGCCAAAATCCATGAAAATCTTTGTTCCCTTGCTTTCCACGAGGAATTTGTTTCCCCCAATGTCATTTACTCCACCGTGAAAAGTAATGTTTGTCATATTTTCATGCCCTTGATTGTGTATAAAAGAACAATTATTGCTCCAAAATTATTTTCATTAACGTTACAATGTATGAAGAATTCCGAGTAACATTTGTGTAATTTGATGGTTTTAGGAATTGGTCTTTTGGTAATGTTCTTGCTAATCTCCATACCGATACAAACTCTTCATGTTTTACAGTTCTTTTTTCTCCTGATGATTCTGGAGTAATGGCAATAGCTTGAATTGAGTTCCTTGCTTCAAATTTTTTATTTTGATCAATTGTTTCAAAATCATGCCTTTCTAGTAGCAGTTTGGATAATTGACTCCAAAATTCCTCAAATTTAATTTCATCAAAATTAGTCATGATTTTAACTCTTGTTTGATTTTATTGAAATTATCTAGCACATTACAAATTGGTTTAAGTTCCTCATAATTATTTTCTGTATATTTATTTTTTATTTGCCAATCTTCATACAATTCATTTTTGTTATTTTGTGATTCAATGTAGAAACTAAATCCTATTTTTCCCGTTTTTATCATTTTTACATCTTTATATTTTTCAACATATTTTTCTAACTCTTTCGCTGTAAACACAACATAGTGTTCTGCAATGCCTCTAGTTGTTTGATCTTTTTCTAAAGTTTTAGGATAATAACTTGTAAAAATAAAAAAATCAACCTTCTTTGAATTTATTTTCTCCTTTTCAAATCGATGCCCGCTTACCCAATAATTTCCATTTTTTTCAAGATAGATTTGGGATGATTTTACTTGGATTGTAGTTGTTTTTTTATTTTTTTTGTTAAACACTATCAAATCTACATATTCTAATTGTGTATTAATTGGAAAAAAAACTTCATAATTTGATCCTAACGTATCTTTTTGTTTTAACCAGTTAGCAACTAATGCTTCATCTACATTTAATGACCAAAAATTCTTGACCATTTTTTTCATAATTCATCTTTCTCCATACTGGCAAATAAAGATGATATTCTTAATTTTATTTTTTTAATACTATTAATTCCTAGTCTAATAAAATTATCATCAATTCCAAACTTTTCAAAGACTCTTCTCAGAAAATAACTTCTAGCAAAAGAAACTGATGCATAGACAAAAGTAATCGCCAAGTTAGCAACTAGTGGGTCTTCTTGAATCCATCCCATGGATAATGGTAAAACTACTATTCCAAGCCCATATCCTATAGGATAACCGCCAAATGAATTGACAAATGCTTCGGACAAACTCTTTCTATGAGAATCTGTGGGGGTGATTTTCGACATTAGAATTTCTCCTTTTGTTTAGATTTCATCTGACGATATTCTTTCTCTAATTTTTGGAATTTGTCATAAAATGGCTTGTAGTTTTTTTCAAATTCTTTTCTCATTTTTTCCTCTTGGTAAATGAAATTATACAAATTTTCACAACAAACAAAAAATTTCTCTTCAATATAGGCGGGATTTGTTTTGTATGCTTCCCATAAGGGGAGGAATTGTTGTTTATAGCATTCCAATAATTCGTTTGTTTCTTTCCATTTGTTTTGATATCCTTCCATTTTTTTGTATAGTGTTTCTTTTGCAATGTTTCTTTTTCTTGAAATAGATTCTATGTTGTTTTTAATCATTTTTTTCCTCAAATCTTTCTTTCAACTTTTCTAATACCTCGCCTTCAATACCATCTATTTCATGTGTATCAAGATAGATTTGATAATTTTTAAAATTCTCAATAATCTCCTCATCAGAGTCTTCAGTGCGTTTCCAGAAAAGTAATGTAACACGATCATGCCATTCAGGATACCATCCTCTTTCCTCAAGCCAACTGTAAATCCCTCGATGTATTCCATAGATGTACATCTCTTTTACTTTCATTCCGCTGTGATTTGGAATTATGCGTGTGGCTTCAGATACCAGCATTTCACCATATTCTAAATCATGATTAAATGGTGGAATATCTTTGTAAATACAAGCGTCTTCGGTATTAGTATAGACACCTCCAATCTTACCATCAACATCATCCCAGTCTAAATAAGTAATTTCTGTAACTAATTCTCTTAGACCTTTCATGATTTCTTCTCTACTCCATTGTTCCATCATTTCATCTCCTCCATTACATCATCAGAAAATGAATTCATTTCAGAATTATTTTGATTTTCTTTGCATGGTTTACACATGTCTTGAATTATTCCAGGTAAATAATACAAAATTACCAATCCGACACTAATTAATGGATTTACAAAACCTAGTGCAATAGTAAATATCCAAAATACAACTTTTTGAATTGTATTCATTGGTCATACACCTCATCAAGATTGAATCCTTTGTCATAATCAAAAGAATCTATTTTGTCTGATTCATTATGTTTTGCCTCGCCCCACTTGTGATGACATGAATTACATTCCCATTGAGGATCACGTTCAGTAATTAGACAGCCTCCTAGAACTATCTCTTTTCTCTCTAGTTCATCCTCAATTGATTCCATATCTGCAGGATATCCCCAGAGAATTTCTGCAATCCATGTTTTCTTACACTTGGGACAATTCAATTTCTTTTTCCCCAAATTTTATCTAGATTTTCCTTGTTTTTCTTCTCTCTAGCCTCAGATTCTTTGTTTGATTTTTCGATATCTTCTGATAATTCCCTAGTCATTGTATCCATAGATTTTCCAAAATCTTGTACGGTTTTATTGAAAAGATCAATTCCTTTGTTGATATTGTCCATGTTAATTTTTTCAAGAATAGTAACAATCAATTCCTTTTTGGTCATCTAATCAATTACCCCTCATTTTTTTAATATTGAAAATTACAACAATACATGTAACAATAATTCCTAAAATTATAAACACTTCATAATGTGATTGAGTAATTTCTGTAATTACTTCCAATTGTATCCCCTCAACCTTGTTAATTCGTCATAGCCTTCTTGGATTAACTGCTCCAAAGTAAATACACGTGCACGATAGCATTTTAGTTCTGTTTCATTTTTTTCAATTGAATGTTTTTGAAATGAAATTGCAATTGATTTTGGAAGAATTCTTGTAATTTTCATTTTGATTCCTCCATTTCATGTTTATCTAACTTTTCTTTTAGATTTGCAAAAGACAATGCAATGCTATCTTGATATGTAGAATTTTTTAATCTAAATAAAATGGTCATGATCTATCTCCATAAATCATTGGCTCATCTCTTTCATCTTCAAACTCTCGAATTATTCTTGGATACATTGCAGGTTTCATTTTAAATTCCCCCTACCATTGAAGGATGAAATCCTGCAACTCCAAGTAACTCACAAGTCTTGAGAAGCATTCTATCAAATGTTACCAAAACAAAGTCTTTTGCTTGACATAGACTCAAGATTTTATTATCTCCGTTATGACAAATTTGAAATTGATTTGTTATTTCATTTGCAGTTGTTTTGTTTTGCTCGTCAATCTCTGAGAGTTCTATTGGTCTGCCAAGAATTTTAGAGATTTTCTCAATGACTATCTTTGGAGATAATCCTCTAACTCTTTGAACTTCTTGTAATACTACATCACATAGTACTATGGAAATTGATTTACCTCTAAGACGGGCTTTGAGTCCAGAGGCAACTTTAGGTTTCTCTAAAATGTCTATTACGACACAAGAGTCTAATGCTATTTTTTGGATTTGTACTTGTTTCATAGAGTATTTTGGGCTCAGAAATTATTATATAGCATGTCAATACTATGCATACTTAGCATACTGTTATGGCTAAAATAGCAAAATTACGTGTACATATTGCCCCTGTAGGGTATGAGATAGATAGAATTGTTCTTTCAGCCAAACAAGAAAGAGCAGATAGGGTTTGGTTGTTACTACATGAAAACAAAAGTGATGACAAGGCAGGGCCATTTGTAACAAAAATTACCACACAACTAGAAAAATTACACATTGAGATCAAAGAAGAGTATCATGATAGACGAGATTTATTCAAAATTATTCGTGCAGTAAAAAATATCATGGACAAAGAAAAGGGCAATGAAATCTATGTGAATCTAGCATCTGGTAGTAAGATTCAGGCAATTGGAACAATGATGGCATGTATGATGTTTAATGATGATGATTCAGTTCATCCGTATTATGTAGAGGCTGCAAACTATCCTGGGTTTGATGCGAAAAAACCACTCTCCACTGGAATTAAGGAAATAGTCAATGTTCCACCATATTCTATAAAGACACCTGATCAAAAACTGGTATCTGCATTGCAAATAATAACTGAACACAATGGAAAACTGACAAAAAAAGAGATGGCTGTATTATCTGAAGAAAAAGAACTAATCACAATTAATGCAAAAGAGAAAAATCATTCAATGGCAAGATATGCAAGTCTGGATAAAAATATTATTCAACCTTTAAAGGAATGGGAATTCATTAGTGTTGAAAAAATTGGAAGGAATCATTGGATCGAAATCACTGAAGAAGGAAAGAATGCTTCAGAATTTTTAATTTAATTGGCATCGACATATGCCTTGACTTTTTTTGCAAAATCTCGCAAATCACTAAAAACATACTTTACATCAAATAACTCACATTGCTTGGTTAAACCATCATCATTTGTTATCACAACAAGATTTTCTTTTTGTGCAAATTTGGCTACTGCTGTATCATCTGACCCCAAATTAGGACAGTTCGTACCTCCAATTTTTTTATATTTTATATCAAATGCATCCAGAAATTTGTCAATTCCTAAAACATTTTCATCTATTAGAAACTCTAGATCAGACAACGGTATTTTCTCATTGAATTATGGATTAAAGTTTTCTAAATTTTATGCATAGAAGTTAAGTTATACTAATAATATAATTAATAATATTAAGTATAGTTAAACCGCTAAATACCATGGTAGCATACTATTGTGTCATGTCTGAAAGCAATAAAACCAAAAATGCAGCATACGTAGTCCAATCATATTTTGATCATAATGATGAACTAGTTGCTGCAAACAAATTTCTGGTTTGTGATGGACAACCAGAAACAATAGAGAATCTAAGCTGTGAGGAAGTAAAACATTTGCTTCTAAGACATGGCATGTGGCCTCAATACACAAAGAGAATAAAGAATTTAGAAAAAGTAGAATCTGAGTTTTGGAAACTCTATGAGCAAGAAGTAGACCTTGTAAAAAAAGTCAGAACATTAGAAAATATTGCAAATATGCAATCCCTAGTTTCAAACTGTTATGGCACTGCAAAAGAATTTCTTGTTCCGACTCCAAAAGGAGAATTAAATAACTGACATACTACTCTCCAGGAGTAGAGTATTTGTGTCCAAGATGTAACTCAAATTCTGTACGTTTTATTTTTGATAATAATGATAATGAGAAATATGAAATTAAAGAATTGATTTGTAAAAAACAAATTATCTTATCTGAAGACATTAATGATTATTACAAAAATAAAAATGCACCAAAGTGGCTGTGTTACAATTGTTATAATTGTGGAATAGTATTTCCGTAATGTTTGGTTGCTACTAGTTTCGATAAGACAAAAAGTGGAAAAAGAAATTGTTGTGATCAAAAGAAATACTAGAAATCACTCGACAGCTTGTAAGATGTTATATGCAATGTAAAAAATAATTATTCATGGACGACAACATAAAAGAGCTAATTGAGAAAGCAAAAGAAATTGGACATGATACAGTTCCTATTTCAAAACGGGTTGAAGCTAAGAATAAAATCCTCGAGATTTTAAATTCTGAGCCTGAAAAACAATTCAAAACTATAACTTTGAATATTTTTCTACAAGATGCTGACATTGAAATATCAAATATTTCTACGATATTGTCTGAACTTGTACAGCAAGGCAAGTGCGAAAAAATTCAAAATGGATTGTATCGTGCAAATTTCCAACTCTTACCCGAAAAAACAATTCTAGAAAAAATCAAACTAAATTTACAGAAACTATTCTGATATCTTTAGCTTAGATTTTATTTTTTTATATTTTATAATCACAAAATGATTTCAAATTGCAAGCGTTACACTTGTTTACACTATTGTGATGTTTAGGCTCGTTTATCCCCAATGATATGGTTGCAAATTTCTGCAATGACGTATGTAGATAGTGAAGTGAAAATGCATCTTGTACCTCTGAGAATACCTTGTATGGCTCTCTAGTTTTCCTATTACAAATTCTAATTTGCCATTTTTTTTCAGTATGAGGCATTTCAAAAAAATCCTCAGGATTCCTGCTTCTTTTAGCAGAAAAACTGGAATTCAAATACGCTAAAACCTGTAATAGTTGGCTTGGATAAGGCTGGGTTTTAGAATCATAAATCTGAGGTCTTCCTGCAAATTTGTCATCTTGAACTATTAGAGTCTCATCAATTCGTAGGATTTTGTCTATTCTGCCTGACAATGAAACAAGAACATTCTCTGATGGAAACTCAAATGGAACATTTAGTGTAGAGTAGATGTTTTCACGTGCAAACTCGATATCTTCTTGTTTGTCTTCTATTTGTTCAATTGATACTGGTTCTAGTTCTACGTGTTCTGCTTCATACTTTTCTTCTGCATGGTGAGCCTTTGTCCCTTGGATTAGTGCTTGTGAGGGTTTTGGTCTTACTCCTTTGATGGACAAAGGAATTTTGTATTCACAGTATCCTAAAGAATCTGCAAAATCAGTAACAGATGCAGTAAGCAATGTGATATCATCATCTTTGTTAATTTTGATCAAATCGTATTCATTAATAATGAATGTGAGAAAATAAACTTGTATGAAATTTTGTCTTAATTGCAATTCAAAGTTATTTCAAACATCTAATGGGTTAAAGTGTAAAAAATGTGATGATTACAATTCTGATGAAAAAATTACATCAAAAATTATCTTTTCTGATAACGAATCATTCCCATATGTAAGAAATGAGTATTATGTTCAAAAGGAAATTCGAAATAGACTTCATCTTGGCTTGATGACTGGAATAAACCCTCAAAATGAATTGGAAATTATTGTTCTGTTTAGAAATGCACATGTTCTAAAATTGAATCAAACAAACATCTACTTGGATAGATATGATGAAGAAACTGGGATTTATCGTTATGTAGGGAAAGGACTGATAGGTGATCAAACTCTCACTGGAGACAATGAATTGCTAAAAAATTCTTTAGAGCATAATTATGTGGTTTATCTTTTTTGGCAACATAATGCTAATAGTGACCACCAATATGTTGGCGAGGTAACTGTTGAGGATGTTATTTTAGAGAAACAACCTGACAAAAATGGAAAAATTAGAAATGTATATGTATTTTTGTTAAAACCTGAAAATTAAGGAATTCGATGTGTACTATTGGCAATTTGATCTAATTTTGTACTGATTCCTTGCATTGTTTGATTTAGTAGTCTTACTTCAGATAGAAGAATATTCAGAGTTTCATTTACTTTATCTATGTGAGGAATTTCTTCTGTTCCCATACTGTTGTTTGATTTTCAACCATAAAAAAAGTCCTATTCATTAATTCTTGTTAAAAAGAGACAATGCTTCTTTCTGATCATGAGTTAAAATCATAGAATTATTTGTGTTATGAGGATAGAGTTCTGCTTGTTCCCAATTTTTCTTAGAAACACTGGTGGCGATTCCTATTTTGACTCCTCTACTCTTTAAAATCTCAATTAATTTCTCATGTTCAAACAGAAAAACTGATTCAATTATCCAAGGACGTGAAGAACCTTTTGATGATGCAGCAGGAGAAAAAGGTCCAGTTAGTACAAGATAATAATCCGGAGGAGATGTAGTGGTGTTTACATCAAGGAAACCTTCACGTTTTCCATAAAATTTGACATTAACTTGTTTGTTTGATAAATTTCCTGTTCTAAAGTAACCGTCACTTCCTTTGTTTGTTGCAGAATCACTTAGTTCAATATCAAAAATTTGAGATGCAATGTATTCTCCTACATGCCCTTTTTCCACAGGTCTTCCAATTATTTTAGAAATTTCTGTATCAATGATGTTCTTTTTTGAAATTAAATTTGCTAAATCTTTGATAGTCATACTATGTGATAAAATTAATGTTATTTTAGAAGTGTCTTGGCCTGTGACCAAAGAGGGCGTTTTTCCGAACTAAAAATAATTTTATCTAAATTTTATTTTCTAATTAACCCTTTGAATTTATCTTTTGGTGTTACTTTGAATTGTTTGCATGTAGTGCATAGATTACAGCTTGAGATGATTGATTTTCCTTTAACAATGTGGTTATGATGTGCTTTGGTATGTCCACATGACCCACATTTCATAACAATCATTTCTTCTGCAGCTTTTTCGATTTCCCCTTTTACCATTCCCTAATTAGCCAAAATATGATATTTAACTAATTCGTAACGAAGTTCTGTAAAATGATCCATATTCCCTTGATAACTAAATGTGAAATTTCCAATATTTATTAAAAACAATGCATGATGGTGGGCAGAAGGATAAATTGATGATGATTCTTTCATTCAAGGAATACAATACTTAGATTTTGAGTAAGAGTCAAAACTGTTTTTATTAAATAAATAATAATGAATAGAAAATAGGATTATGATGGATGAAAATCAGTTAAAAGAATATTATTCAAAACTGTCATCAGAATTTCAATTATCTCATGGAAAAAAAGATACAGTCACAAATTGGTCTTTAACAATAGTACTAGCTTCCTTAGCAGCATATTTTGGATTAAGTATAGAATTTCAATATCCAGCAATTATGAGACTAGCATTATCAATAGGAACTTTCATGATTGTAACACAGTTTTTTGTTACATCGTTACTTGCATATGGATATCTTTCAAAATGGGGATTAATACGAGGACAAATTGAAAAATATTGGATTGGCGGAAATCCAACATTAAAAACAATAATTAAATTAATTGAAACATATGATCACAAAAATAATCTCAGTGTAAATAAAACTCGTATGTTACGTGCATCTTTAATATCAGGATTTGCAGTAATATTGGGAATTCCAATTGGTTTAATCACATATGAAATTTCAAAAATTGATGCAAATAATGTTACAGAATTTCATCTAACAGCATTCATCATTTTAACAATCTTTATTGGATACAGTATTTTATCCGTTGTGAAATATCAAAAATTTAACTATATTAATCCAGACACCATATTGAAATAAATTCTAGAATTAAATTTAATAGTCGATGTTCATCATAGATGTTGAATTTTTAAATCCTGAAATTTGAATTAAACACAAAATAATTTACTTTCATGCGTAGCCAACTTTCATTAGACCATCATGTTGGTGTTATGACTAGAAATCATATCTGTTATCTTTTCTTCCCATTTTTTTTGTTCAATGATATTGGTTCCATGTTCTGTTTCAACTTCATAGCACTTTTTTTGAAATGATATTCTTTCTTCATTTATTGGATAATAGAAACGCATAGCATAGACCATAGCCGCGTCATCAGCACGTTCTTTTAAAGACAAATCGCCTGATGGGATGGGGAGAGTTTGCTCTAAAAATATTTGAGATTTTTTATTAAAATCCATTACAAAATATTGATTTAAATCAAAATGACCACGTTCATGTCTTAATCCTTGAGAATTTTTACCACGTTCTTGAACCCATGAATGAGTTTTCAGCATAATGTTAAAGACTTTGATGGATTGAAATCTGAATTCGTTATTGTCTTCATCTATTGATATTTTCCAATATGGCTCCATGTAGCAGAATATGTTGGCAGTTTCTTCAGTTTCTTCTTCTGGAGGATCTTTTTTGAAAATATCCCACTCTAATGGCTCCATTGGATTCCATGATTTTTTGTTCTCTTTAGATTCTGATTTCCAATTACATATGTCATGCCACATATTCCTAAGCTGTGAATCATCTGGACTATTTTGGATCATTTGAAACCTTGTTGGTTTGACTGGTATGAAAGTTTTCTAGTTTTCATACCTATCTGCGTCCATTTCCATCCCCAAAATGGTAGGTGAATCCCCGTGGGCCATTCCACAAAAACCAATTAGGGAATTATCTGATCAGTTCAAGTCTCTAAATTGAAACTAGATCTATTAGTAACTCACATCGAACCTGAATGGTTTTGACAGGGTACTAATGTGATTAATTGAATCCTGCAAGGAACTAATTCTTTTCCCAAAAATGGTTTAGGCCTCTATGGATTCTCTCTTTTCTTTTTATTTTGTAAAATTTGCTTCCCTGTGGGATTGACACTCTTTTACCAATGCCCCATCATGATCCTTTATTTTACATCCACAGGAGAAGATTATGTGCATTCTGATTTAGTTTCTTGAAAAATATGATAAAAAATCCCTCCTAATGATTTACAATGACGTATGAAAAATATTTTATTTCTGATTTCTATATAGATTATGAAATTTTTGTAAGTTACAGAAAATTATTGCACATTTGTTTTATCCAATTTTGTTTTACTGTGGTCAATGACTGCTACAGCCTTCCTTGAGCATGACAATTACTCATTTTCAAAAATCTTATTGTCAAAAGAGATAGCGGACATCATAAAACAGGTTGTTCGAGATACTAGTACGATTCATCTAAAATGCAATGATGGGGAGAATTTCAAAGGAAAATAATGTCTGACACTATCCAATTACAGTGTAGTCCAAACTGCTGGTGTAAGAAAGAAAAATCTGATGAATATCTTTGTTCATAAATTTATGATAAATTAGTGGATTCTAAAATAATTCTATTTTTTATGCCTATCTGCATCCGTTTTTATCCTTCGAAATGGTTTAAGCCTTAACGGATTCATCCTGCGTTCATTTTCTATATAGTATATGGAACTAACATAATCTATGCCTAGTATTTGTAAATAGAATTTTCAAAACAACTCAGTTAATGAAGACAAAAACATCGTTACTGATTTTATTGACTGCACTTGGAGCGATCATTACTCCTCTGTATGCAGACGCAGCAACAACACCTGACATCCCTGATCCAAACAAAGAATTTACTTTGACAGGAGCAGGTGCAACATTCCCATTCCCTCTCATTGATTTGTGGAGAGTTGAATACAACAAGGTCTATGACAATGTCAACCTCAACTATCAATCAATTGGAAGTGGTGGTGGAATCAAACAACATATCGAAAAAACTGTAAATTTTGCAGCATCTGACAAACCTATGAGTGAAGCAGAAAGAGATTTGGCTTCTGGAACATTACACATACCTGAATCTATTGGGGGTGTAGTTGTAGTGTATAACATTCCTGAAGTTCCAAACACAGGATTAAAGTTAACTGCTGATACAGTTGCAGGAATCTTTTTGGGAGAAATCACAAAATGGAATGATCCTATGATTGTTGCAGAAAATCCAGGATTGAATTTGCCTGACAAAGCAATTGTTACAGCACACAGATCAGACGGCTCTGGAACTACTTTTATCTTTACGGATTATCTTTCAGTAGTTAGTCCAACATGGGATGAACTAGTGGGTAAAGGAAAATCTGTTCCATGGCCTTTAGGCTTGGCTGCTGCAGGCAATGAAGGTGTCGCAACAATTGTAAAATCTACAGAATATTCAGTCGGCTATGTTGAACTTGCTTATGCGTTTCAAACAGGAATGACTTATGCATCAATTCAAAATGCTGAGAAATCTGCATTTGTTGAACCCTCTCTAGACAGCATCTCTGCTGCATCTAGTGGTGTTGCTGATAGTTTACCTGCCGCAAAAGATAGTTGGGTAGGTGTATCACTTGTAAATGCACCCGGATCTAATTCATATCCTATTGCAAGTTTCACATACTTGCTAGTATATGATGATTTGAAACCAGTAACCAAAAACAAAGAACAAGCAAAAGCTGTAATCCATTTAATTAATTGGATGATTACTGATGGTCAAGAATATTCATCAAGTTTGTTGTATGTTCCACTAGCTGACAAAGTAACAAAACTTGGACAGCAAGGACTGAAACAAATAACATATGATGGAGAAATTCTTTGGGATGAAAATGCATCTCCAAAATCAGAAGTCACACAAGAGATTAATCAACAAACTGAAATGACAGCATCTGATGAGAAGGAAGGTGGCGGTTGTTTAATTGCAACTGCAACATATGGCTCAGAGATGGCACCTCAAGTTCAGTTGTTAAGAGAAATTCGAGATAATCAACTAATGAATAGTGCTCCAGGAATGTCTTTCATGACTGGATTCAATCAATTGTATTATTCATTCTCACCTCAAATAGCTGATATGGAAAGAGCAAACCCTGCATTCAAAGAAATGGTAAAAATTGGAATTACTCCGTTACTGTCATCTTTGTCTATAATGGAATATGCAGAGTCTGACTCTGAAGTATTAGGATATGGTGTGAGTGTAATCCTGATGAATCTTGGAATGTATGTGGGAGCACCAGCAATGATGTTCTATGGATTAACTAAAAAATACCGCGGATAAATTATCCAAAGTTTATTTTTTTATTTTTTTTTTAAGATTCTTCAATGACGCTTTGCACAGTTTCATCTATTGCAATCTCAGATATGTCTCTTGAATATTCTGCTGTTCTTCTAATGTCTTCTAAAATTAATTTTATTATTGCAGTATTGTCATGAGGTTTGAGCGAATCCATTAGTTTTTTTTCTTTTTCAATTACTTTGGTTACACTTGTTGCGACGTTTTCTGCCATTATGTAATCTTTTTTAGACAGTGCATCAATTGAATTTTCAAAAACAACAAGTGATTCTTTGCTAATTTGTTCTATTTCTTTTAGAATTTTTTTATCTATTGGAGATTTCAGATATTTTATCTTCTTTGCAATTAGTCCTGCATGATCTGCAATTCTTTCAACACATTTTACCACTGTTCTGTATCCTAGACAATCTGATGGTTTTTCAAGGCCAGAATCTATTAAAACTTGAATATTTTCTAAGGCTAAGTTTAGATTTCTAAGCAAATAAAGGCTGAATCTATCTACCTCATCATCCATTTTGATTATTTCTTCTGCATGCTGTGAATCTGTTTCACTTAGTGCTTCAATGGCCTCTTCATGCATATTTTTGGCCGTCGTGTACATTCTTTTTAATGCGACACTAAATGATAATTGTGAAAGTTGAGTTAGGACTTGTAATGTAATTTTCTCCGAACTGGATTCAATAATCTCAGTTCCCATTAATGTAGTTCTTACTAAATCTCTAATTGCACTTTTATGTATACTGGGAATTTCAATCCCCTTTGTTTTAATTTCAATAGTTTTGTATCCTGAAAGATACATTGCAATAATCTTCCTTCTTATCGATTCTTTTGAATCATTTTTTCCAATAGTTGCTTTGGCATTGTTTTTTTTGCTTTGTTCTTCTTGAAATAATGTAATTGAATCGTTACGATTTTTTAGCAGGGTAATTTCAGAATTTTTTTTAAGTTTTAATCCGTCTATCCATGTTTTTGGTATGGATACCGTGTATGTAGAACCTCCAGTTAATTGCAATCGTCTGATCTGTTTTATTTCTGACATGACTGTGCTTAATTTAATACTGAAATTAATCTAATATACCGCTTCTTAACATGATCTATATAGATCTAAATTTATCTCATATTCTACATAATTCATGATCCGTTTTTAGATAACATGTAATTCTGGTTGAATCTATGTGGAGAAAAAACCTGATGCATATCGAAAACAGAATATCCACTCTGATAAAATTTTCAAGTTAGCTGCCACAATTGCAGGATCATTTGTTTTAGTAATAATAGCTCTGATGATATTCCAGTTAATTTCTGAGTCTTATCCAATTTGGGAAGCTGAGGGTCTTGGATTTATCATTGGTACTGATTGGAATGCAGTTGAGGGAAGGGAATCGTTTGGAGCATTGCCTTACATTGCAGGCACGCTTGTCACTGCCGCTTTGGCAATGGCGATTGGGGTTCCTCTTAGTATCGGAATTGCAATGTTCATTTCAGACGCTCCTGCAAAAATTGGCGGTCCTTTAGGATTTCTAGTTGAACTTTTAGCTGCAGTTCCTAGTATAATTTATGGCCTCTGGGGCCTTTTAGTTTTTAGACTTTACTTTCAGGATTGGGTGGAGAAACCGTTACATAATTTGTTTGGCGATTCGATATTCTTATTTTCAGGAACTCCGTTTGGTCTTGACATCATTACAGCAAGTGTAATTTTAGCCATTATGATTATTCCGACAGTCTCATCAGTATCGCGTGAAATAATGAAAGCAGTTCCCCAACAACAAAGAGAGGCTGCATACATGTTAGGTGCAACAAAATGGGAAATGTTCAAGCTTGCAGTATTTCCATATTCTAAGACTGGATTGATTGGGGCTTCAATTCTGGGGCTTGGAAGAGCAGTTGGAGAAACAATGGCAGTTACAATGCTAATTGGAAATGCAACTGGCATCTCTGCATTCCCATCTTCATTCTTCAAACCAAGTCAAACGATGTCCAGTATTATTGCAAACGAGTTTGTTGAAGCATCTCCTGCATCGTTACATCTTCCAGCTTTAATTGGAGTTGCCTTGATTCTTTTACTCATTGCAATTGTAATTAATGTTGTAGCACATCTGCTAGTAACTAGGATGATGAAAGTAAAGGAAGGGGCAATTAACAATTGACTACTACTAACGAAAAAAGACAAGAGTACAGGGCATTATTCAAAAATAATGTGAAGAAGAGGTTACTTGTTGATAAAATAGTTCACATCATAATATTTGCATTTGTCATAATTGCAATCATTCCGCTTGGAAGCATACTTGTTGAAGTTTTCAAAAATGGTATTACTGCGATAAGTTACGAGTTCTTGACTGCAACTCCTGGTTCAATCGGTTCTGGTGAAGGGGGTATTGGTCCTGCAATCCAAGGCACTCTGATTATAATTGGACTTGCAAGTCTGATCGGTGTTCCTATCGGAGTCATGTCTGGAATATTTCTATCTGAATATGGCGATAATAGACTTGCAAGAAACGTTCGATTTTTCAATGATGTGTTTATGGAATTCCCATCCATAGTTCTTGGAATATTTGCATTTTTAGTAATTGTATTGATTCTCGGTCATTTTTCAGTGTGGGCAGGCGCGTTTGCACTGGCATTAATCATGTTTCCAATTGTTGCAAGAACCACTGAGGAATCTCTGAAAATGGTTCCTGTAACTTATCGTGAAGCAGGAACTGCTTTGGGTTTGAAAAAATGGGTTATTACTTTTAAAATCGTTATTTCTGCTGCAAAAGGCGGCATGATTACAGGAATTTTATTGGCAGTTTCAAGAATAGGTGGAGAAACTGCTCCTTTGATAATGACTATTCTTGGCAGTAGTCAATTCTTCAGCAGTATGGATGTTCCAATGGATGCATTACCTCTGAGAATTTGGAGGCTGTCTTTGCTACCCTATGAGAGTTCACAGTTGCAGGGTTGGGGGGCTGCTTTAGTTTTGATATTTGTCATTATAGGGATCAATTTGGCTGTTCGATACTATTTTGGAAATGGAAATGGAATGATAAGGAAATTAATTAAACAGGGGGGATTAGTTAAAAAATGACTATGAGTACACCTGAACAAAAAATTACTAATTCAATTGATTCACAAATTCCTGATACTACATCCCATGTAGAAAAAAAATTCAAAATGATTGCAGAAAATGTTTCTATTTATTATGGTGATACAATGGGTGTGAAAAATGTCACAATGAAATTTCCAGAAAAATCTGTCACTGCTTTAATTGGACCTTCTGGGTGTGGAAAGACTACTTTCCTTAGATGTCTTAACAGAATGCATGACATGACAAAAAATGCTAAAGTTGAAGGCAAGGTGATGATTGATGACATTGATCTCTATGATAAATCAATAGATCCAATTTATCATAGAAGAAAAGTTGGAATGGTTTTTCAAAAACCAAACCCATTTCCAACAATGTCAATTTATGATAACGTTACTGCTGGTCTAAAATTAAATGGAGTAAAAGACAAGAGAATTTTGGATGAAATTGTAGAGGACACGCTCAAAATGGCATATCTTTGGGATGAGGTAAAAAATGATTTGAAAAAATCTGCAATTGAATTATCTGGTGGTCAACAACAAAGGCTTTGTATTGCAAGAGCATTAGCGATTCAGCCTGAGGTTTTACTGATGGATGAGCCTGCATCTGCATTAGATCCTATTGCAACACAAAAAATTGAAGAAACGATTACAGAACTAAAAAAAGACTATACAATAATCATAGTAACTCATAACATGCAACAAGCAGTCAGAGTTTCAGATTATACCGGATTTATGTATCTTGGAGAATTAATAGAGTTTAGAGAAACAAAGAAACTATTTACTGATCCAAAAAATGATTTGACGGCAAAATATGTTCAGGGGCAATTTGGATAATGACTAGACTAATCGATCCATCACTTGAAAGATTGAGCGCGATAATGTCCCAGATGGGGGATATGGCAAGCGAGTGTGTTTCACTAGCTGTTGATTCATACCTTGAGGGAAAAAATACCACTGACCAAGTTTACGAACTATCTGATTCCATTCGTAACAAGTATTTTGAAGTTGAAGATTTGATTTTTGATATGTTGCTAAAGTATCAACCAGTTGCAGATGATTTCAGACTGATTCGTTCTTCAACTGAGATATCTTATGCATTTTCAAGATTTGGAAGATATGCTTATGATATAACCCAGGTAAGAGATCTGTTTGGAGATATTTCTGAATGTACTAATGAATCTCTAATTGAAATCACAAAAAAAGTAAAACACATGATAAAAGAGGCCGTCCTATCTTTTGCAGAATTAGACGTTAGAAGAGCTGTAAAAATACAAGAAGACGAAGCATTCATAGATAAAATCTACAACGAACGATTGCCACAACTGATAAAATCTAATAATACCAAATGTGCTCTAGCTGAAGCCTTGCTCTTACGCTATCTTGAAAGAATTGGGGATCATGCAGTCTTCATGAGCGATGCCATCAACTATATCGTTACAGGAAAACACAAACCAAGCGAGAAGAGAATTGCAGATCATACTAAATCTTCTTAGTCAGGACAGTTACTCAAGAAAATCCTAGTTTAATCCTGCAAGGGTACAGGGTCTAATTTTATCTATCATGAGTAAAAGATACAAAAAATAAAAAATTATGGTGAAAAACCTGAACCGCTGACGTTTCTATCCCATGCGTCTACCATCGGATTTTGTTAGTTTAACACTCCTTACTTATGTTTATAAATAAATCATAATTTTTTATCCAGAATATGTGTAAAAATTATTGCAATCTCCACATTCAGCTAATGTCTACTGCACATCTGTTTGGACCAATCTCCAAGTCTGGAATTTCTGAATGAATCAGTTCAGTTTCTCCCTTGTTGATGGATATTATTTTTTTATAATTCATTGGCCTTGGAACCGTAATCGAAACTACCTTGCTAACAAACTCTTGTTTTGATAAATCAAGCCAAGGCAGTTTTTTTGATTTTTCTATTGTAGAATAAAATGCACCGTTTATTGATTCTGCATTTTCTCCATGATGTGTTGGAAATACCGTGGTGCTTTGTGGAAGGGATAGTATTTTGTCATGTAACGAATTGTATATCTCTGCAGCAAATTTGCTTGCCTGATCTCTTAAATCCGGCCTTCCGATAGACTCAACAAACAAAATATCCCCAGTGAAAATATATTTTTCATCGATGATATAGCTTAGGCTTCCTGGCGTGTGGCCCGGGGTATGGATTACTCTGATCTTTGTCTTTCCAAAAGATATCTCATTAGAATCTTCCAGAAAATTTGCATCAATGTCATATGTTTCATCTTTTGAAAGATATAATTCTGCATTTTCTGCTTTAGCCAGTTCTCTTGCAGATGAGACATGATCCGCATGCTGATGCGTATCGAGGATTTTACTAATTCTGAATCCCTGTTGTTTTGCAATGTCTGAATACTTTTCAAAAGGATACAACGGATCAATTACAACTGCTTCTCCATCTGACTCAACAATGTGGGAGAGACATCCCTTCCCAACTTTTTGTATCTGTATTATTTTTACTGGTTTTTCTATGACGGTTATGGGTTTGAGAACTTGGTTCCATCCTGCAAGACCTCCTTCCAAAGTTTGAGAATCAATCCCTGCCCGTGCCAGTGCAAAATTTGCAATCATTGCACGATTACCGTGGGGGCATATGGTTACAATCTCTTTGTCTAGGGGTATTTTTTGCACAGTTTCTGCATTGAAAAGTTCATCCAATGGAATGTTTACACTTCCAGGTATTCTATAATCAGAAAATTCATCCTTATTTCGGACATCTAACAAAAACACGTCTTTCAGTTTTTTAACAAGTTCATATGGCAAAATTGTTCTTCCTGTCTGAGTTTTTGAGACTTTGCCATCCCAAGAAGAAAACCCTCCTTCTAAATAATGTGCATCAAGACCAAAGGAAACCATCATCTCAGCCGTTTCTTTGGCAAAGTTTTCAGGCTCTGAAATAAGTACAATTTTGATATTTTTTGGAATTTTTGGCATTATCTTTTCCTTGGCATGAGTATCACATACAGCATGAACTGAACCGTCCACGTGTGATTTCTCAAAACCCTCTTTAGGTCTTAAATCAAACAAAAGTAATGGTTTTTGCCGTATCAAATCTTGATTTAGTTGCCTAGATGATATTCCTAGTTTGATGGCATGTTCCATGTGTAATCAACCATTGCATGATAAATAAAATATCCCAACACCATTCTCAAATTTGAAACTACGTTTAATCAAATTTACTTATACATGTTAATATTTGAAATTACGTTAGATTGGTTATGATAAAAAATATTCTGGTTCCTTATGATTTTACAAATTTTGGAGATTTAGCATTTAATGAAGCATTAGAAATTGCAAAAAAATTTGATTCAAAAGTAACACTGTTGACTGTCATTGGAAGTGACATTGACACGTCTGGAATGTCTTGGTCACGTGCTGAGGAAGTACATACTGAAGCAGAAAACAAAGCAAAGGAAAACCTGGGAAAGATACAAAATTCAAACATTGTGGGAAATATTCCGATTTCAGTTGAAATAAAACACAACCCTTCTACCGCAGACGGCATTCTTTCTTTTGCTGAAAACAATAAGACTGATTTGATTGTTATGGGGTCTCATGGCAGATCAGGTTTTAAAAAACTGGTTCTTGGAAGTGTTGCATCAGAGGTTGTGACAAAGTCAAGTTGCAGAGTTTTGATCATAAAACCGCCAAAAAAATACAATTAATTCCAAATTTAACCAAATATGGAAGTCTTGATTTTTAAAAATTAGTTTGTATCAAAATAAAAAAAGAAAAAGTTTATTGTCCACACGTGCAACCCATACCGCAAGTACAGGTTCCATCTGCTGAACAATTACAATCTTCTGCGCTACATGCACATCCTTCACCACATGAACAGGTTCCATCCTCAGAACAATTACATTCACTAGTTCCATGCATCATTTTGTATTCATCTGCCCCACTACTCATTGTTGCAATAGAGTATGTAATCGCAAATGGATCTTCGCTGAACGTATGAACAGCTAGTGCATTGCCTGTAAACATCCATGTTCCCATCTTGTCTTCAGGATTAACCAGTGTCAGTGCAAACTTGGTATCGCCATCTGGAGTCCAAATGGTCTGTCCCATGTCTTCACCTTCAGCTAGTGGTCCGTGTAATGCAACAAGTTGAACATTTTCAGATGCAGAATAAGTTAACAATCCCGCGTATGAATTGTCTCTTGGAGGTAACAATACTGCTAGTTGATGTTGCTCATGACCCATTCCAGGATCTGTTGCAGATTGCATTGTTCCCGAAATTGCCTTCATGATATGGCCACTAGTTTTGTGTCCTGCCATTTCATGCATTCCAGTTCCACATGCACATCCTTCACCACAAGTACAGGTTCCGTCTGCTGAACAGTTGCAGTTTTCTGTATCGCATGCACATCCTTCACCACATGAACATGTTCCATCCTCAGAACAATTACATTCACTGGTTCCATGCATTCCAGTTCCACAGGTACAATTTGGTCCACACATACATGCTCCTTCTTCACCAGAACAGGTACAGGTTCCATCTTCTGCACAGTTACAATCACTGGCACATTGACATGCTCCAGAGATATCTGAATGATCAGATACCGTTGCATAGTTTACTGTGTATGTAATCGCAAATGGATCTTCGCTGAACGTATGAACAGCTAGTGCATTGCCTGTAAACATCCATGTTCCCATCTTGTCTTCAGGATTAACCAGTGTCAGTGCAAACTTGGTATCGCCATCTGGAGTCCAAATGGTCTGTCCCATGTCTTCACCTTCAGCTAGTGGTCCGTGTAATGCAACAAGTTGAACATTTTCAGATGCAGAATAAGTTAACAATCCCGCGTATGAATTGTCTCTTGGAGGTAACAATACTGCTAGTTGATGTTGCTCATGACCCATTCCAGGATCTGTTGCAGATTGCATTGTTCCCGAAATTGCCTTCATGATATGGCCACTAGTTTTGTGTCCTGCCATTTCATGCATTCCAGTTCCACATGCACATCCTTCACCACAAGTACAGGTTCCGTCTGCTGAACAGTTGCAGTTTTCTGTATCGCATGCACATCCTTCACCACATGAACATGTTCCATCCTCAGAACAATTACATTCACTGGTTCCATGCATTCCAGTTCCACAGGTACAATTTGGTCCACACATACATGCTCCTTCTTCACCAGAACAGGTACAGGTTCCATCTTCTGCACAGTTACAATCTCCTGTGCATTGACAGATTTCACCATGTGCTCTTTTCTCATGAACTGTTTCAGGAGATAATGGCAATCCTTTTTGTTCCATACTATATTTTGGAATTACAACAGATGGTGTTTGTTGCTGTTCATATGCAGCTTTGCCACCTGGAATTTCAGAACATAGCTGTAATCCACAGATATCAGTACTAGAACCAAATTTTGAGGTTCCAACACCTTGACCTTTTAACGCATCAGCGTATTGGATTTCAGAAGTTGCTATCGTTGCTGTCAGTAAAATTGCTGTCGCAAATAATACTGAAAGAATATTTTTCATTGCAAAAAAATGGGATTTATGTTATAAAAAGTCAAAGTTTAATGTCATGCTTGAATATCTGATTGGCATATATAACAAATTCCAAGATTAAAAATTATGGTTTTACTTTAAAAGAAGTTTTGCAGCAATTAATTTCAGGAAAATCATGCAAAAACTACTTTTTATTTTAATTATTTCAATTATTTTTATTTCTATTACAACGTATGCAGATGCACAACAAATTCCAGATTGGGTTAAAAACAGTGCAAAATGGTGGTCATTAACACAAATTTCTGATCATGAATTTACTAGAGGATTGGAATTCCTAATCCATGAGGAAATTATACAAATTCCAAAAAATATCCAATCAAAAGGACAAGATGAACAAGGAATTCCTTCATGGCTAAGAAATAATGCCGGTTGGTGGTCTCAGGGATTGATCTCTGATGAGGAATTCCTAAGATCTATTCAATATTTGATTAATGTTGGAATAGTATCTGTTAATTTTGATTCTGATAAAACAATACAATCCAATCTTATGATTGGCAGTTTTGATATTTCAAAAGCAGGCCCAATTGAAGGAGACAAAGATGCGTCAATGACAATAATCATGTTTAGTGATTACCAGTGTGAACGATGTGCAAAATGGTTCTTACATGAAAAGCAAGAGGTTACTGAAAAATACATCAAAACTGGCAAAGTAAACTTCGTTGTATTGGATTATCCTATGTTAGGGGATGATTCAGTCTCAGCTGCTGAGGCAAATTATTGTGCACATGATCAAGGCAAATATTTTGAGTATCATAATTACTTGTATACAAAACACAGAGGAGTTCAAAATGGATGGGCAAATCAAGAATCTTTAGTAAAATATTCTGATGACTTGGGAATGGATTCAGAACAATTTGATAACTGTTTGTTGTGGGATAGGCACTCACTTAGAGTGGCACATAACAAGATGGTCGGTGCATCACATGGTGTTGTTAGTACGCCTATCTTTTTCATTGTGAATCATGATGGAAATTTTGAAAGAATTACTGGTTCACAACCACCTGTAATATTTGATAGAGTAATCAAGGGGTTTGGATAATTGCAAATTATTTCAAAACAAATACTTGCATTTAGACTGGTTTTTTCAAATGTATGGTATGTTGGATTGTTTTGTGTATTTTTTGTAGGATTGTTTTTACCACTCGTAATTGTAACAGAATTTCTTTTCTTTGAGCCTTACCTTGTATTTTATGTTCCAGACTATATGATGGACAATTTTATTTTCATTGTGATTGTTTCTGCGTTAACTGGACTGGTTCTAAGTATGTCAATTTACAGAATTCGTTTTCTACAATCTAGTACAAAGAAGCTAAGATCAGGTTTGCTAGGCTCAGTTATTGGAGCAGGAGCAGGAGCATGTTGCGGTGGAATTGGGGTTGCATTGATATCTATTTTTGGAGCAGTTGGTGGAGCTGCTACATCTATCTTAACAAATTTTGAGATTCCATTAAGGATGATATCTGTTGGAATTTTGGGATTTACCTATTACATGATTGTTCGAGATTTGAACAGAGAATGCAAAGTTAATTTTGAATAGTATCTCCTACTGTTTTTATTGTCTTTATCTTTTATTCATGTGATGCCTATTTTCTTGGACATGCATGCTTTAGGTGATTATACTCGAGAACAATTAATTGCAGGATGTTGATATTCAGCAGGACCGATATTTGCTGCATGGTACATCCTTGGATGACAGGTTCTGTTTCAGTGAAATAGCATCATCAGAATAAGATGTGACCGCATATTGATTATCTAAAATGAGATTATTCCGACAATTACACTTACACCATTAGGTCTTATTGGATTCAAAGTGGTTTTCATTATTGAAAATCATGGATTTATTTTAAATTCACATACTACTGAAAAAGATGTTTGAAAATAATCATTCCAATTTTACTAATTGCATTAGTGATAATTCCGACATATGCAGTATTTGCAGAATCCGCATACGACATCAATATTCCGTCTGGCTCTGCAGACAAAAACGCCCCCTTTCATTGGTCAAGTGAAAAAGACGGAGACACTTCTGGATTCATAGAAATCATAGTAGGCGATACCATTTTCTGGAAAAATGCAGATACTGTTTCTCATACTGTAACCTCGGGCAATCCTCAAGCAGGTCTAGATGGCATTTTTGATAGTAAAATAATTGAATCAGGAAAATTTTTCAAGAAAACATTTGATGAAATTGGTGAATTTGAATACTATTGTACAATCCACCCCTGGAGGACAGGGCTAGTAAGTGTAGTTAGTGGTTTTAGTATGTTATCCGATGTTGGAATTGATGCCGGAGATGGCATGACTTTGTTTGACGTAGAATACAAATTCAACAGAGTGGTTAATGAAGCAAGTGTTATTGAAGAATCAAAATCAATTTTGCTGAAATTAAAGGGTAATACTATCAATGATGACAATACACTGACATTGTTGCTTCCTACGGAGTTGATCAGTGGAATTAATTCTATCTCAATTGATGGAAAAAAGACAGGAAAATTTTCTCAGGAGTTTAATGACGGCATGGTTACATTAGAAGTTAAAGAAATTCCTCCAAAAGCAAAAACGATAATAATTACAGGAGCGGCAATAGTCCCAGAATTTGGAACAATTGCAGCTATGATTCTTGCTGTAGCAATTCTAAGCCTCATAGCAGTAACTGCGAAATCTAGAATCATTTCAAAATTAAATTAAATGTCTCTGGTCTGTTCATTAGTGTTTTAAATAATTTTTGTAACTTTAACATTCTCACAAGTGGTATTTTATGAGATATGTATATAACAAAAAAACTATTGCTTGTTGATGAAACGTAAGAGACAACCAAAAATTTTATTCGATATACCTGTAGATTTAAAATCAATTATCAAGCGACCCATCTCGATCCCTCCTAATACCAGCATATTAGATGCAAGGGATATTTTGATTCGACATCAAATTGGAAGACTGGTAATTGAATTTAATAAAAAACCTGTAGGCATCATCACTGAGAAAGATATCGCAAGAAGCATTTCAGTGTTTAGTGGAAAACCAATTGCAAAAATCCTTGTTATGGATGTAATGGCAAAAGATCTGATTACTGTACAACCTAACAATTCCATTTATGATTGTGCAAAATTGATGAAAAAACACGAAATTAGTTCAGTAGTTGTAAAAAATCCTCAAGGAAAACTGGTTGGCATAGTGACAAAAACTGACCTTGTTTCGACTTTTCTTATGATAAGCACTGCATCACTACCAATATCAAAAATCATGACAAAAAAAGTAATTACCGTATCCCCAAATGATTCTATTTTTGAAGTTGAAAGTATTCTTCTAAATAATAAAATCAGGAGAGTGGTTGTATCAAAAAACAATATTGCAGTAGGAATTATCACTTATCGAGATTTTATTCCTGCAAAGACTTTTGATTTATACAAAGAGTTTACTGATCCTGAAGAAAGAACTGAAATATCGTGGAGTCCAAAACTTAATGAATTTAATGTTAATAATCTGAGTTACTTGCTTACATTTTTAGCAAAAGATATCATGACAAAAGAGCCGCATTTTATTTCTCCAAACGATACTGCGTATATGGCTGCAATTTTGATGATAAGACATGGAATTAGTGGTCTTCCTGTAGTTCAAGGAAAAAAACTGGTTGGCATAGTAACGAAATCCGACATTGTCAATGTTATAGCATCTCATGGGAAAGTCTAAGATTCATGAATAGAGATAACAGTAATTACAAAATCTATAAGAATAATATCAAAATACGCTTTTCAAATTTGGTTTTCTAATTGGAATTTATTTTTTAAAATGATTGATACATTAATTCAAATTTACACTGCATGTTTGTATGATTTTTAAAAATATTTTTGTATCTTATTGCTGAATAAACTATTTCCATGGATTGATTCTTCATCCATTATTTCTACCCCTTTAGATATTTTATCCTGAAATTACAACCAAAGTATTTAATTCTGATTTGAAGAGAATTCTTTTTCCATTTGATATAATTTATCAATTCTTTTGTAGGTCAATGGATGTGTTCTAAAAATTTCGCCAAACTTGCTGAAACTATTTTTCCTTTCCCAATCCATTGCCTTTTTTACTTCGCTTTCTGAAATGTTTTGATCTTCATAGTATGAAGAAAATTTCATCACTTCATAACTTGACGCAATAGGGTCTACTGCATAAAACGAGCGTAATGTAGAGTTCTTTGCTTGCTGTTTTTGCAAACTCAAACCGTACGTAATCTTTGCCAAAGCATTTGCAAGTATGGATGGTTTGACCTGTCTTCCTGCAAAGTTATCTGCATAAAATTCTCTAAGACGTGAAAAATATAGTATGAGAAGATTTGTTATAAAATAAACTGCAAATGCGCCAACTCCAATTAAAATTGAAGCTCCTCCCTGATTCCTTGATCTTCCACCAAATATAGTAGACAATGCAATAAAATATGCAATAGTTGGAATCACAGAAATTATAGTCATGACAACCATGTCGTTGTGTTTGATGTGACCAATTTCATGAGCTATGACTCCTCTTACTTCATCTTTTGTCAATGTGTTAAGAAGTCCACGAGTGAGGGTCAATGTTGCAGACTTGCTTGTTCTGCCAAACACAAATGCATTAGGCATACTAGTATTTGCTATTGTGATTTTTGGAATTTTCACATTATTTTTGATACATATTTCATGAGCTGTTTCTTCTATCCATGGAAATTCTTCTTTGTTTAATGGGCCCATGTTTGTACTCCACCTGACTATTGATGGCCCTATTGACCATTGGAACAAACCCAATGCCACTGCCATTACAACTGTAGCAAAAATTCCAAGATCAAAATAGAAACTCAAACCAGCAAGTAATGCAAAAAGCAATCCAAAAACCAGAACCATTGTAAGGCTCATAGAAACGACAAGTTGTTTAATCATGAATTCATCGTTTTATGTTTAGATATAATTGTTAAATCTAATATTGCCAATTTGAAAATTATGTCTCTAAGTAAATTCACGTGAAGGCAGACCTGTCATTTGGATGGATTGAACACTATCCATCATGAATCACATTGCCATCTTTTAACTAGAAAATAAAATCATGCATACTATTCCAATTACGTTTAACTAAATTCATTTATACATGTTAATATTTGAAATTACGTTAGATTGGTTATGATAAAAAATATTCTGGTTCCTTATGATTTTACAAATTTTGGAGATTTAGCATTTAATGAAGCATTGGAAATTGCAAAAAAATTTGATTCAAAAGTAACACTGTTGACTGTCATTGGAAGTGACATTGACACGTCTGGAATGTCTTGGGCACGTGCTCAAGAAGCCCATGATGAGGCAGAAAACAAAGCAAAGGAAAACCTGGGAAAGATACAAAATTCCAACATTGTGGAAAATATTCCAATTTCAGTTGAAATAAAACACAACCCTTCTACCGCAGACGGCATTATTTCTTTTGCTGAAAACAATAAGACCGATTTGATTGTTATGGGTTCTCATGGCAGATCAGGTTTTAAAAAACTGGTTCTTGGAAGTGTCGCATCAGAAGTTGTAACAAAATCACACTGCAGAGTTTTGATAGTAAAACCACTCAAATGAGATAAATTATAAATCGATTAAAAGTAAACTTGTTTAAAAAAATCTGCATCAATATTCGTGATATGTAATTTTCATTCTTAAAATCATTGCAACAAATTTATTATTTTTAGATTAGAATTTTTGTTGATACAAGTATTGTAAATACTGTAATCAACCCAATTGCCATCATATTGAGAACCATGCCATGTTTTACCATTGCCTTGACTGGAATCTGTGCTTTTTCATAAATTAGTGCATTTGGCGGTGTTCCCATGGGCAATAGAAATGCAAACGAGGTTGCAACAGTTATTGCAAACAAAACAGGCAGTGGAGTCCAGTTATTTAGCATGGCCATTGTTCCAACTATTGGAATGAAAATTGCAGCAGTGGCCGTATTTGATTTGACATTTGTTAGAAACATAATCATTGCAACTAGTACAAGAATTACTAACTCAAACGGATAGTCTCCTACAAATGAAAGAGCATGAGCAATCCAATTTGCCAATCCTGAATCTACAAATGCTAAAGATAATGCAAATCCTCCACCAAGTAAGAATAATAGTCCATATGGAAGCCTTTCAATTCCTGCCCAATTCATTAAACTTTCAGAGCGAGTTTTTGGTAAAACAAAGAGGGAAATACCGCCCAAAATGGCAATTACTGAATTTGTAATAAAAGAACTCTCAGGTTGCCATAAAGGCATAGTAAACATCAAAACCATTACTCCCAATAATACTGCCAGCACTGTTTTTTGCTCCATTGTAGTTTTTCCAATTTTAGATTTTTCTAAAAGTAGGGTTTTTTTAATTTCAGATGTCGTTTCAAAATTACTTTTTCCTATTTGTCTGGTCATGTATAGTCCACAAAGAACCAGCATTGAGACGGAAAGCGGAACACCAAGCATGGACCATTCTGCAAATGTGACTTTGTGTGCAAACATCTCCATCACTGTTGCAGCATAAAGCAAATTTGGCGGCGCACCGATCAAAGTTGCTACACTGCCAATTGATGATGAATATGCAATGGATAGCATGAAAATTACTTTGAATTTTGTTGTGACATAATTTGTTTTAGACAATGCTGCTAGAATCACTCCTGCAATTGGAAGTAATATCAAAACTACCGTAGTGCTCATAACTACAGTAGAGAGTAATGCTGTTGTAATCATAAATCCCCACACAATTTTCTTTGGGGAGTACCCGAACACTGATATTAATTCAAACGCAATTTTTTTATGCAGTCCTGATTTTTCAATTGCCAGTGCTATCATGAACATCCCAAGCAATAAGACAATTATTGGGTGCATGTATTCTGCCGCAATCTCTTTTAATGGCAATATTCCAAGTGTTGGAATTAATCCCATTGGCAGTAATGCAGTTGCATAAATTGGGATAGCTTCTGTAATCCACCACACAATCATCCATACTGAAATTGCAAAAACTCCTTTTGCAGTATCTGACATTCCATCTGGTGTGGGCATGAATACAATTAGAAAAAACAGTACAGGTCCTAGAACTAGCCCAAATTTTCTGAGATTAAACTTCATTTTGTTCAATCATTTTTTAGAAAAGATGGATTTGAGGATATCTGTGGATATCATATTTTTGATATATATCATTAAAAATACTACAAGATACACTGAATTCTCTATGTTATTTGCCTCTGTTTTCTATTAAAAATCATGTAAAATAATGCTCCCGCAGAGATTATTCCTAATCCTACCAACATTACTTCCATTTCAAATTGGATTGCCATGTAAACAGTCACTCCAAATCCAAATAGAGGTAGGATTGGAAATTTTCCTATGTTGACTGGAACTCTAAAAGATCTTTCCAAGATGGGTTCTGTATATCGTAATACAATCACAGACAAATTTATCATGGCAAATGTTATCACCACTGCAAAAACCGTGATATTAGCCACAATAACAATATCTCCAATTAGTGTAAATGCTGCAGATGTGATTAAAATCCCGATAACCGCTATCCAAGGTGTTTTTGTTTTTGAATGAATTTTACCTAACGATAAAGGAAGTGATTTGTTATATGCCATTCCATATAGAATCCTAGATCCTGCTATCAGTGTGATGAGAACCGTACTTGCAGTAGCAAAAAGTGCAATTGCTGATAGTATTATACTGCCTTCAACTCCTAATGATCTTTCAGCTACTGCTGCAAGAGGAGCTGCTGATTGTCCCAACTCTTCCCAGTTTATGACACGAACAACTGACAATGAAACTAGAATATAGATTACCCCTGTAATTATAACTGATAGAATAATTGCACGAGGCAGTGTTTTTCTAGGTTTTTTTACTTCTTCTGCAATATTTGCCATATCCTCAAATCCAATAAATGCAAAAAATATCAAAACAAACGCAAGAACTATCCCTACAGTTCCATTAGGCATCTCAAAATAATCAATAGATTCTGTAGTTTCAAACGTCATTCCTAAAAATATTATCAGTATCAAGCCTCCTGCAGTAATAATTGCAAAAATGGTGTTAGCCCATGCCGATTCTTTTATTCCAATAAAATTCACAATTGACAAAACGACAATTAATAAAATTGCAGATATGGTTATTGGTAAATCAATAAACTGTGCAAAATATCCTCCAAATCCTAAAGATACCGTTGCTGCTGTAATCATTGAAGTAATTACAGTTAACCATCCAATGATAAATGCCAGAAAATTATTTTTGAAAGCATGTTTTACAAAAGTATATTCTGCAGCTGCCTTTGGAAATAATGCCGTAAGTTCAGCATAGCTTAGTCCTGCAAACATTGCAACTATTGTTCCAAGCAAAAAAGAGATCCAGACTGAATTTCCTGCAAATGCTGTGGCCTCTCCAATTAATACATAAATCCCAGCACCAAGTATGAGTCCAACACCATACATTGTGAGATGAAAAAGCCCCATGTGTTGCTTTAATTCAGACATGGTATTTTGATAGGATTAAACTATTTTTTATTTGTTTTATTTTCTAATACATGAATGAGATCTTTTAGATTTCTTCTTGGTTTTGGCAGTTTTTGCAGTGTAGGATAACCAATGCAAAGAATAGATGATGGAATTAACTTTGTACCAATTATCTTCGATACTTTTTCTTCATCAATCATTCCAATCCAAATAGAGCTTAGACCTAATGCAGTGGCTGCTAATTGTGAATAAGCTGCAGCAAGTGTTGCATCTTGGATTGCAAATTTTGTCAGTGTTTTTTTTGGAAAATTGAGTTTGACTCTGGAGGGATTTTTACAATAAACTAAAACTAGTGGTGCGTTAACGTATGGCTGGTTGTTAGCTGCCTTTACTAGTTTTTCTTTCATCTTGGTATCTTTTACATAGAATATCTCAAAACCTTGAAAATTTCCAGCAGTGGGGGCAGTATCAGCGGCTGCTAAAATTTTTTCAACTTTCCATTCTTCAATATCTTTAGGATCAAATTTTCTAGTTGATCTCCTTTTTGTCATAACTCCGAAGATATCAGTATCTAGTTTTTCTGCCTTTTCTTTTGAGTGATCCCCCAGTATAATTTGGAGTAAATCATTGCGTGTGGTAGAATCCTCTGGAGTATCATGTGGTGGTGAATAACCTATTGGATAAATCTTATCGCCTTTTTTTGACACGAGTCCCATGTTATTATTTCTAAAATATACTTATCTGAATTTTTAAATCCAGGTATGTCGGATAATTTATTATCCAAATAGATTATTTCAAACGTTTGTAGATTTCTTTAAATTCCATTGCAATATTGTATGAGATGTTTAGTGTATGTGCTAACTTGTTCATTGAAGTCATGCCATTTCCAATCTGTTTTAGAAGGGTCAGAGCTTTTTGGGGAGAAGTTGCAGACTGTGGTTTTTGACCAGTCCATGTTTTAAAAGAGTCACTTAGATCCAAACAAAAATTCAAAATAAACTCCTTCCAGTTTGGCATTTCATTTAGATTTTTTTTACCTAGACACACCTGTGACAATTCTCGAAATTCATTCTCTCTGTCTATGTATAGCATTTTGAGGGCTTTGTGGATTTTTTCTTCAGTGTATTCTGGTTGATTTAGCATATACATTCCTTCAATGACCATGATCTTTGATTCTCATATTGCTAATTAAACTAATTTCGTATTCTCATCTGTGAAAATTGTCTGTTTATCTAACTGCAACTCGTTTTTTAGTAGTTTTACGTGCTGATCTGTCAACTTTTTCAGTTTTGGTTTATCTGTAGATATACTCGCACCTTTTTTCTGCCCTGCACGTCGTGCATTTTACAATGTTTTAAAATTATTAACTTTTTTTTGTGGAAAGAGGTAATTCAACTTGAAGATATGTATGGGGGAATTGCAACAACCAATTTTTCTTGTTTTGTATCTTGAGTAAAAAGTTCCAAGTATCCATGATGTTATAATTACGTAGATGTCCTAAAATACTGAATATTATAACAGGTCTTGTCGTAGACCTCTATGATTGAAAAAAAGATAAAATTTTTGCTAGTTGTTTTAGGTGTTTCAATAACTGTTTCCTTCCTTTCATGGTCTGGAATTGTATCATTTGCAGATGTGGACAAAGATGGAATTGCAGATTCATTTGATAATTGCCCGAATCTCTCAAATTCAATTCAATCTGATTTTGACGGTGATAAAATAGGTGATGGTTGTGATATTGATGATGATAATGACAATGTTGTAGATGGTATGGATGCTTTTGATGATGACCCTGCAGAATCACTTGATTCTGACGGTGATGGTGCGGGAGATAATTCCGACATTGATGACGATAATGATGGGGTGTCTGATTCTCTTGACCAGTTTGATACTGATCCTGCCGATTGGGCGGATTTTGACTTTGATGGGATGGGCTCAAACCAAGACCTTGATGACGATAATGACGGAATTTTGGATACTGAGGATTCTGTTCCTGTGTTGTCCTCAGAGGCTCTGGCTACAAAATATCTGCGAGATATTCACACGTGTGCAGACATGGATGAGGGAACACTACGTCTGATTTGCTATTCTGAATTTTTTGGTAATCTTGCAAAAAATGAGAAAAACAATGCTGATGCACTTGAATTGTCCATAGCGTTATCCAAGATGGGTACCATAGATGACTGCCATTTTGTATCTCATGAGATTGGCCATGTGGCTTTTGAAGAAACAGAAGATGTATCAAAAAGTCTTCATGGGATGGATGGCACTATGTGCAGAGGTGGATACTTCCATGGGGTTCTTGCATCGTACTTCCATAACATTGGTGAATCAGACAAACCGTTCCCAGACACATACAAAACAATTTGCAATGATTTGATTGGTTCTTCCAACTATCAGGATTGCGTTCACGGGTTAGGTCACGGTTTTGTTCATTACTTTGGTGATGATTTGGATTCTTCATTGGACTCTTGTCACGAGTTATCGCTATATCAAAACATATTGTGTGTCAAAGGTGTAATGATGCAGTATACGGATAATGTTCTAACTAGAGACGGAATATCTGAAGAAACTATTTCAAATCTTTGCAGTTCAGAACATCTAGAAAAAAATGATTATTTGGAATGTAGCATGTCTACTGGAACAACCCTTGCATTTTTTGCCGACCATGATTTGCAAAAAGGTCAAGAACTCTGCAACATGATTTCAGATAATGTCTCACGGAATTATTGTATAGATGGGTTAAGACTGGAAATACAGGATTCAGAAAAATACGAGTCATCCCCACTTACTGAAGATGTCAGGGAAAAATTCCAACCACAATGGGTCGGTAATCGCATAATAGATATTAGAACCCCTTCAACAATTTCAAACTTCAATTACGAGTCCGAAACTGGCATGATCCTATTTTCTTTTGATAAGCCACAGTATGTCGTCCTCTTTATTCCAAATGATCTTCTTCTGCCTAAGAGTTATGCTGTATCTGTTAACGGAGTTCTAATCAATGATCTCGTGGTAGAATCTGATTTCATGGGGGAAGATGTAACAATGTTACAGTTTGTCCCAAACCATTCAGGCACGGTTATGATATCTCCTGTTCCTTGATTGAAATAAAGACTAATTGTCATTTTAAAAATGCCTAATTTTTGGTAAACAGTATTTTGCGTGCAAGCCTAACTTATTTACAAATTTTCTATGTCAATTAAAGTGACAGGACATGTAACATTTTCAACAACTTTTCTTGAAACGCTACCCAGTGTCATTAGTTTTTTCAATCCTTTCAACTTTCTTCGTTTGGACATTACAATAAGATCTACATTTTCTTTTTCAACAATATCTAAAATAACCTCAGCTGCATCACCAATAGTTACTTTAACTTCTGACTTGATCCCTTTTTCTTTGCATTCTTGGGCATGTTTTTCCATTTTGTGTTCCATGTCTTTTCTAATTTCCTCATTTGCGTCATTAATGCTATTTAGCAAATGCTCACGTTCAGATGAGGATAATGCAAATGAGGGAGGAGTTTGAATTGCTTCTACAATATGCAAAATAATTATTTTAGATGAATCTCTTGCAGCAAAAATTGCATGCTTTAATGCCTCATCACCTGCAGGAGTACCTGCATGTGGAACGAGAATTGTTTTATACATTCTTGAACATCCTGTTTCTGGGTAATTAAACGTAGTATGTTATTTTTAGATTAGAAATTTACCAGATACAAATATTGTAAAATCTGAAATTAATCCAAATACTCTTTTTTCATAAGATTTTCTGAAGTCGTTTTATTGTTTCTGTTCTTTTGTGGAACTGGCTTTTTTTGATTAGTCATATTACTTCAAATGTCCTGAAGTATTGTTTGTATTCTATGAATAATATTATCAGGATCTCCAGAATTATCCAAAGTAACTATGAGAAGCATTTCTTCGCCAAAGGGAAAAATAATCTTATCAAGTTGTCGTATACCTGTAGTGTACAGTTTGCATTCCGGATTTTTGTTATGGTGATGGGGGCGAGTCTTGTCTCTTATTTGCCGTAAACTGTTTGGAGCACGGTGCTGTCTTCAATAACTTCCTGCGTGAATTGCACATTCACAGATACTTTGTTACCAAAATCAATATTTACATTATCAAACAGAGATTTGTATTTCTCAACTTTTCTTCTGTTTTCTGTCAGATCATATCCCGTTTTTACCAACAACCCTTGTTCGATTAGAGAATTGATTTTTCTGTATCCTGATGTCTTTGGAATGTCTAGTCTTTCTAGAATCTCTGAAATGGTCCAGGGCTCCCCGATAGACGCATTGAGAATTTTTGACATTTCATCATCGCTGAATGCTTTTAGAATTGATTGACTGAGTTCAGGATCAGATATTGTGAACCTGTTTTCAGACTTGTCTTTTTTAGATTTAATGGTACAAATCCCCTCTAGGAATTTCTTTTCTAAACCTTCTGCACCTGCTCCAAAAAACTCTCTTAAAACAGAATCTAATTTCTGAAAATCATTCATGGATTCTGTAATTGATATGCCGTATTTTTCAAATAATCTGTTTTGAATGCTATGGTATGTCGTATCCCCCAAATGCACACAGATCATCTTTTGAAGTGATGATGCAAAAAAAGTATCAATGTCACTCATTATTTTCATCTCTTAATACTTTCATATTACTTTTCATGCAGAACATGGTTATTTTTGCAGTCAATCCTGCACAATCTCCGATAATTTACGAATGTCGCTGGTGTCGTTTTGTACGACCAACTCCAGTGCCCTTTGCATTTCATCTTGGTATGACTGGGTATTATTTTTGGTATTGATTATCTTGCACTCTTCTATGATAGGCAACTGCTTGAGGTTTCTATATTGTGGGTAGATTACTGTACACGTGTACGAATTGATATCATCTTTGAACTTGTATTGAATTTTAAATGGCGCAACAGAATGATTCTCCTCTAGAAAAACATCTGCTATGATCTGTTTTATTTTATGGGTGTCAAATGGTTTGTTGATTATTGGCACATGCAGCAAATCAAAAAGATCAGAATCGCCAGCATTTGGATTTCCTGTAACTACCACTAGTTTGGCATCGGGATTCAAGTCCTTGATGGTCTCAACTACGTAAACCCCATCATATTCTGGCATTTGCAAGTCCGTAAAAACAACATCTGGATTGTGTTTTTTATAAAGCAGAGCTGCATCCTTGCCACTGTTAGCAGTTGCAAGGACATTTACGCTAATCACGTCCAATAATTCACAAAACACATCGACAATATCTTGATCATCATCTATGACAATGCAGTTTGTCATGCTAGACATTCCTCAAATTCATATTATATTTTCATCATACTTTGTATTATTATGTTATAGTATTAATTCCCGTTTTTGGGACTTTGCATACCATGTATGTCTGTCAGTTGAATTACATTCTGATAAATGTCATGGCATCACAGAATTTTCATTGGAGTATTCATTTGACGAAAATCCGTTCCAAGACTCTGAGGTGTCAGCATCGATAAAAGAGATTGTTTCATGCAAAAAATGCCTTGCAAATGACACTCTTTGCTGGTTTCATACAGAGTCATTAAAGGAAAGCATTGTCACCGATGTTCAAAATTGGATTAATGATAGCAAAGCAATTCAAAAAAAAGAAGTTTTTAAAAATTCTTTACCTGACAGTTTTATCTCAGAAGAGTAAAACTCCATTGCGTTTGTGAACTATTTGTTTGATGCTTTTCTTTTGTATCTCTGAAAAAACTTATTTTCTAGTTGTTTGTATAGTTAATATTCTAAAAGAGAAAAATTATGACGACTGAAATGAACCCAAGCACACAAGCAAAATATTCGGGAGCCCTTCGAGCCCATTATTTCCATTAGTTTTAAAATGAGCGAATTAAAAATTATCTGGCTGCAATGAAGAATCAGAGTTATATCTGAATTGATGATTGGAAGGCATTTGACTGAGCTGCCATTATTCATGTGTTAATTTGATTTTTTACTCTCTCTAGGATACTTGCATCAATTAGATTTTGTTCAAACAAAGCTTCTGTAATTTGCAGTATGTTTAGAATTGAGTGCATTTTTACTCCTAGTTCTAATAATGCTTCATCCGCTCCCTCCATTCTGTTAACAATGACATATGCATCTTTTACTGAAATGTTTACTTCTTTCAAAGATTTTATTGCGTTAACTACAGAGCCACCCGTGGTGGCAACATCATCAATCATTACAACTTTCATGCCATCATGAATTTTCCCTTCTACAGATTTTGATGTTCCGTAATCTTTTGGCTTGCTTCTAACATAGATTAGGGGTTTGACAGTTTCAATTGCTAATGCTGATGCAATTACTAAACCTCCTGTAGGGACTGAAACAATTGCATCAAAGTTATCTAATCCAATATCTTCTCCAATTTCATTTTCAAGAAATTTTACCATTTTTCTAAATTCAATAGGATAGCTTGGAACTAATCTCAAATCAACATAATACGAACTGTGCTTTCCACTTGCAAGTGTAAAGTCACCGAACTTTATTATGCCATTTTGATGCAAAAAGGTTGCAAACTCTTTCACAAATTCCATACAAAAATTAACTACACTTGATTTATTTTGTTTTGTATTATGTAATAATTATGCCTGAAATCTGGTTAAATTATGGTATCACTGACGTAGTTTTAGATATAAAGGCTGAAAATTTAGAGCAAAAAATTGATTCTGAAGGCAAAATTCTAGATGATTCAGCGATCAATGAAAAATTAAACACTCTTGATTTGTCAAAACCAATGGAACTTGTAGTATTACATAATTCTAAATCCATTCTAAAAATCATCTCTTCTTTGTTTACGTTATGTGAACAAAAATCTAAACCATTTCCAAAAATATTGACTGATAAAAAAATCCTAAATTTAGTAAAGTCAGGATTACCTGAAGGCAGTTCAATAAATGAATTTGACGATGTTGGTATTTCAAATTCGAATCTGATATTCATGGGGGAAATGGAATTCAATGGATTGTTTGGATATGAGACTATAGCAACTCGTCTTATCAAAAAATTTGGTCAGGAATCAATGCTTTCAGCATATGCGAAAAGACAAGGAAATCTTCCTACACCTGGACAATACCCTGAAAGTTTAACTGAAGCAAAAAAATTTGCAGATAATTTTGAAATTCAGGGCATTGAAATTATTGCAAATTCTGATGGGATTGTAGATTTCTCAATAGGACATCCTTCAGAAACTATTGCATCGACAAAAACCCTTGAATCTAATTCTATCAAAGATGTTGGTCAACATAAAACAATGGTGATAAGCACTGGAAAAGATGCAAGTAATGACAATCTTGGAAATTCATTTTCTTCACTTTGGAATTGCTCTAATGCGATCAAAAAAGACGGTCTTGCTATTTTGGTTGCTGAATGTAAAGGTGGTTTGGGCTCTGATTCACTCCAGCAACACCTTGAAGATAGATTGACTGTAGAGCAACTACGAAATCCAACTAAATACATTGGCGGAATGGAGGATTTGTTATTTCTATCAGAAATACAAAAGAATTTTCAAATAGGACTAGTCTCGATTTTGCCTGAATTTTATGTCAAGAAACTAAACATGATTTCTATGCAGGGCATAAAATATTCTATGGATTATATTCTAAAAACACAAGGGCCACGCCAAAAAGTTGCAGTAGTTACTGATGGTGCAAGATTACTGTTAAGGTAGTAATCCTGATAAAAATTCTGATGGTAGTGGCGCACACAGAATTGCCAATCCGATAATTCCAAGATATGCAAGTTTTCTATTTCTTGATAGCGGTGAAACATCGTCTAATGGTGATGCACTAGGATTTTTTGAACTCATAAATAAAATTAGCATTGCCATTAGCCAATATCCAAGCAAAACAAGAATTGCCATACTTCCATATGTTGCGTATTTGTGAAGTTTAACACCCAATAATGTTCTTGCCATGTGTCCCCCATCCAATTGCCATGCAGGTAATAAATTCAAAAATGTAATTAAGAAACCAATCCATGCTGCAAACATTACTGGCGTCATAATTACTTCGTGTCCTGCTCCACCTTTGCCAAATAATGCTAAACTGGCAGTCATTAGCAATGGCTCTCCTTGATTCCATTCGATCAATCTTGATTCTTCAAACAATCCTGCAGCAATCTCGGGATCTAAAATTGGTGCAGTATAAGCACCATAAATTGAAACTATTACTGCAATTACTAATCCTGCAATTGGACCTGCAATAGCAACGTCAAATAATATCTCTCGATTAATGGTTAATCCTTTTGATTGAATAAATGCTCCAAATGTTGGAATTCCAATAATTGGAAGTCCTGGAATAAAATATGGCCATGTTGTTTTTAGACCGTGGGCTTTTGCAGCAACAATGTGGCCAAGTTCATGAACTCCTAAAATTCCTAATAATGACAGAGTGTACACTGCTGCCATTTCTAGCGGATCTCCAATTTCTATAATAGAATTTGTGCCTGATGTTCTATAGTATCCATCTACCATTACAAATGAAATAACAATTGCAAACAATATTCTTGGAGTCCATGCTGTATTCATCCATTTTCTCTGTTTCTTGGGGGAAAATTTTTGAATGATAACATATAGTCCTCCCACTTCCATTTTTTCTAATTTACAAACATACCTCATATCTTCTAATTTTCTTGCCAATCCTTCAAATTTTGATTTAAAATCAATATCCTCAATTTTAAATTCTAATGAAAATTCAGTTTTGGTGAAATCACTTACCTGAAATATGGAATTAACTAATGAAATAATATCTTCTTGTGAGGGATCTTCCATCTATTTTATAGCGGATTTTTCCATTAAATGGTCTTTTGGTTTAAAATTAAATATTGATAATACTACACACAATCATGCAAGTAATTCTAAGACAATTGGGAGATTGTAATATTAGAAGAGCTGAACCAAGCGATCTAATTTCTGTAATGGAAATTAATCTCAAAACTTTGCCTGAGCATTATTCTGATTATTTCTATGAAAGTTTGCTTGCTGAGTTACCTGAAGCTTTCATTGTTGCTGAAATTGGAGGAAAACATGTTGGATACATTATGTGCAAAACTGAATTTGGTTTTTCAAATTTCAAGAAATTAGGATTTGTCAAAAAAGGTCATGTTGTATCTATCGCTGTAGTTGAAGAACACAGAAAAAAAGGAATAGGAAATGCATTAGTTGAGGAATCTGTCAATGGTGTAAAATTAAGAAATTGTGATGAGTTCTATTTAGAAGTGAGATGTAGTAATACTGAAGCTGTACGATTATATGAAAAATATGGATTTGCAATTAGACAACAATTAAACGCCTATTATCGAGATGGTGAAGATGCGTATCTTATGGCAATTGAATTGAATTAGTTCAAACCAATAAATAACTCACAAAAAATTCTCCACCGTGGACAAACGAAAAGGAATGGGCATTACCATTTTTGTACTGTGCATTGGTGGTTTTTTCCTTTATGCTTACTTGTTGATGCTTTCTGAATGGAGTCCTATCGTATTACAATTATCTGTTTTAATGATTGCAGGAGGAATTTTGGGAGTTATTGCATGGATTGGATATGTGATGGCAACAACAAAACCTTCAGCTGCTTCTATCACTTCTGAAGATTAGATTATTTAGAAATTTTAACATCTACAACTGTTTGATAATATCTAGGGCCTACTGCTCTTACAATTTTTGAATCAAGTATTTCTGATTTTACTGGTGTAACTTTAAGATAATGTTCTTCTGATAATTTTCCAGCCTCTGTTTTTTTATCTGCATGAATATGCGAATAATAATGAATGATGCCTCCGTCTTTGGTAGTGTTTATTGCTGATTCTAAAAATTCGTCTGATCTTTCAGGTAATAACATCAATGTTCTATCTGATTTATCCATCAACTGTTCTTTGATGATTTTAGATGCATCTCCATTTATTGATATTACTTCTCCTGCAAGTTTGTTTAATCTAATATTTGTCTCACATAATTTTGAAGCAACAGGGTTGATGTCTAGACTGTATACTGTACATTTCTTCTTCTTGGCTGCCATGATAGAAAACATTCCAATGCCTGCAAACATGTTTGTCATTATCTCCCCATTTTGTATCAAATTGGCAATTCTTTCCCTTTCAGTAGATAGTCGAGGTGAAAAAAATGCATTTTTTACATCTACTGTGAATCTGCAGCCAAATTCTTTGTATTCTGTCTCTGTATTGTTATCTCCTGCAAGTATCTCTAGACTCCTTGTACGAAATTCACCTTCTACCGCTGATGCCTGGTAGAAAACACTTCTAACTATTTTTACCTCGTCTAACAATGTTTTTCCAATGATTTCTTTCTTTGACAATAAAGAGTCTGGAATTCTAACGATTATTATCTCTCCAATCTGATCAAATGCAGAAATTAATTCATCACTCTCATTTTCTGTGAGCACATTTTCTAGTGCTTTTTTTAACATTCGAGTCAATGTTTGTAGTAGAAATTTCCAGCTGCTTTTTGATTTTTATCCAATCTACTTTCTAACTTGTTTACACGTGGTCTGAGACTTTTCTCATCTCGTCTAAATGACATGTCTAATGATTTTAGAAATCTATTCATTGCATCAGCTTTTGACATTGGCGATGTGGCTCTTCCTGCAGAACCTGATTCTCCTTCAAATATAATCATTGAATCTGAAACTAAATCCATCAATTGTATGTCGTGATCGATAATTATTGCTGATTTTCCAAAGGAGCGCACAAATTTTTGTAAAAATTTTGCCACTGCAATTCTATCTTCAACATCTAAGAATGCTGAAGGCTCATCTAATGCATACAAATCAACTTTTTGTAATAAACATGATGCAACTGCCACTTTTTGCAATTCTCCCCCGGAAAGTTTTTTGATAGATTTGTTGTATAGTTTTTTAATTTTTAACGGGTCTAGAATTTGCTCTTCTTCCATGCTTCCTTCTACTGAGTTTTCATTTGCTTTATCTAATAGTGAAATTACTTCTACATCCAGATCATTTTGGAGATATTGTGGTTTGTATGCTATCTTGATTTTTTTATCAATGCTGCCAGAATCTGGCTTTTCAACTCCTGCAATCATCTTCATCAGAGTGGTTTTGCCCAGTGCATTGGCACCCATTATTCCTAAAACTTCTCCTTTTCTTACTCTTCCAGGTTCAATTGTCACTGAAAATGAAGGATATTTTTTCTCTAGTTTTGGATATGTAAGAATATCGCTACCTTCTTGAAAAATATCTGTTGATGAAGACGATACATCCATAGAAAATTTCTTATCTCTAAATCTTACATTTTCATTTGGTAAATACCCATCAAGAAAAACATTGATTCCAACTTTGGTGGATAAAATAGTTGAAACAATGCCATAAGCTGTAGGCTCTCCGTATAACACTTCGATGTAATCACTTAGAAAATCTAATAGTGTTAAATCATGTTCTACAACCATTACACTTTTTCCAATTTTAGCCAAATTTTGTATCACTCTTGCTACACCTGTTCTCTGAAAAACATCATTGTATGAAGACGGTTCATCAAAAAAGTAAAACTCTGTATCTTTAGATGCTGCTGCTGCAACAGCTATTCTTTGTAATTCACCACCACTTAATTCCTTCAAACTTTGTTCCATGGAATTTTCTAATCCTAATTCTTTGATTAGTTCTCTTGACACTCCTCGTTCATCATATTTGTCGAGTAGCTCTTTTCCTGTTCCATTAAATGCTTGAGCAATATGATGAACTTGTTGTGGTTTAATTGATGCAGTAATTTGTTTCTGTTCAATCTTTTCAAAATGTTGTTTAAGCTCTGTTCCACTATAATGTTTTAAAATCTCGTCCCATTCTGGTGGATTTTCATATCTTCCTAAATTTGGTTTAAGATTACCTGATAGGATGTTCACCACTGTACTTTTACCCATTCCATTTCTTCCCAATAATCCCACGACTTCACCTTTTTTTGGAGTTGGTAATTTGTAGAGTCGAAATGAATTCATCCCGTATTGATGAATTTTATCCGTAGCTAGCTCACTTGCTAAATTGACAATTGTTATTGCATCAAAAGGGCATACTTTGACACAAATTCCACATCCATTACAAACATCCTCATCAATCTGAGCTTTTTTAGATTCTTCGTTTATAGTGACACATTCTGCGCCTGATTTATTGACTGGACAGTATTTTATGCATTCCAGTCCACATTTTTGCGGCTGACAAAGATCCTGATCTAAAACTGCTACTCTATGAGTCATATTGTAATCCGGTATTTTCTTTGCTTTATACCTATTTTGAGTATATTTCAAAACTGGCGTTACGTTAATAGATGAGAATTTGACAACAGATTTCAAGCCGGCCATAGCGTTAGGGTGCGACCCAATCCCATTCCGAACTTGGAAGTCAAACCTAATGTCGCTGTTGTGCTACTAAGATGCGAGAGCTCTTGGGAAGCAACAGTGCTGGCATTTCTTCTTTACAATCAATCTTTTAATATTGAATTAATTGGATTGTTGTGAATCCAATGCCAAATTGTAGTGTTTGTGGAGAAATATGTGATAATGACATTCGGTTGCTTAATCACATGATGGAAAAACATGGTTGGAGAAATCCAAATGTTGAAACACCCGATAGAAATAGTAGAGGATACTGAATCTATAAATTTTGTAAATAGTCTAAAATCAATCTTACACCAAAACCTGTTGCACCTTTTGGATTGTATGATTTTTCTTTTGTAGCTCCTTGTGTCCATGCAACACCTGCAATGTCAATGTGGACCCATGGAGTTTTTTCAATTGCATTTTTCAAAAATGCTGCAGCCGTTATAGTGCCAGCTGCTCTTCCAATTCCTACATTTTTCACATCTGCAACATCTGACTTTATCATATCCATATAGTCTTGATTTAATGGAAGTTCCCAAACTTCTTCTGTGGTTCTCTTAGATGAATCTGTAATTTTTTTTGTTAGTTTTTCATCATTTGATACAATTGCAGCCACGTTGGTACCTAGGGCTACAATACATGCCCCAGTCAAAGTTGCAAAATCAATTATTGCTTTTGGAGAATAATGTTTTTCTCCATATGCTAGTGCATCAGCTAAAATCAATCTTCCTTCTGCATCTGTATTTAGAATTTCAGCTGTTTTCCCATTGTATAGTTTTATGATGTCTCCAGGTCTGTATGATTCACCACCTGGCATATTTTCAACTGAAGGAATAATTCCAATTACGTTGATTGGTAGTTTTAACTCTGAAACTGATTTCATTATGCCTAGTACTGTACAGCCGCCACATTTGTCAAATTTCATCTCATCCATTGCATTTCCGGGTTTTAATGAAATGCCACCAGTATCAAATGTCACGGCTTTTCCTACTAGGACAATTGGCTTTTCATTTCGTGGGCCTTTGTTGTGTTCTAAAATAATTAATTTAGGTTGGTTTTTGCTTCCCTGACCAACTGCGGATATTCCTCCAAAACCCTTCTTTTGTAATTCCGGTTCTGAAAAAATTTTACAATTCATTTTATTCTTTGTAGACATGCTTTTTGCAAAGTTTGCTAATGTTGTCGGAGTGCATTCGTTTGGAGGTAGATTGGCGATACTTTTAGTGAATATTGCACCATCTGCAACAATTTCGGCCGTTTTGATGGCTTTTGAAATTTTATTTGACTTTGAAACAATAATTGTAAGATCAGGGGCATTTTCTGTTTTTTCTGATTTGAATTTATCAAATTTGTAAAGAGCCATCTTGGTACCTTCAATAATTTGAGAAGCTGCAGAAGTTGGTTCAGATATAGAACTCGGTGGTGAAATTATTGAAAATTCCTTTAATTTCAACTCTCTTGCTTTTTGGGCTATTTTTCCTGAAACGAATCGGATTGTATCTTTTGTCAAATTCTCTTTTTTGCCTATGCCTGCTAACAAGATTCTTTGAACAGGTTTTTTTCCAGGAATTGGAATGATACTTAGTTTTCCTAATTTACCTTCCATGTCTTTTAGAGATTGGTCTATTGTAGATTCAATTTTAGTGTCAAATTTTGGTAAACCTAAAACTTTGTCAGAATTTTCTAATACAAATCCACATAGGAGACTTGTTTTCTTTTTTGTAGAATTTTCAGTTTTGATTTTCACTATGAGCATCTATTTTTCAAGTATTATTTAGATTTACTACAGATCTATTATCTTGCTATTGGTAATCAGACTTGTTGATCTTAGAAATACTGCTTTAACAGTTTTACAGCCTTGTTGACATTCTTCATCGATTCTAATTGTTGATGATCTTTTTGTTTTTTCAATTAAGATTGATTTTATCAGGGGAAGCAAAGCTGCTCTTCCACCGTATGCTCTTTTTTTAGTGATAAACCAAAACATGTCTAAGGCGGTTTCATCTAGAATTTCTCCTCTTATCTTTTTCCCAAATTCTGAATAATGGCCGATAATTGTTATTTTGTTTCTAGCAAAAAAGTTAACAGTTTTTGCAAATTTCATACACAAATAACATTGATTATCAAACAACACTATTGGAATATTTTCTTTAATTTCCATAATTACTCAGAGAAGCGATCAAATTAAAATTTTACAGATTTAATACCTGAAATTTATTTTGATGATTTATGAAAATTATTACAGATAACTCTGATTCTAGTCATACTGAGACTGGGGAGTTTCCTTGCATTTCATGTCATACAAATTGTTGTAAAGAATATGTGATATTTGTTAATGCCCACGATGTTTACCGACTTTCAGTTAAATTGGGGTTGGCACCTGAGGATTTTTTAGAGATTTACGGGGCAAAGGACTATTCTTTGGGAATTAAGGTGAAAGAAGGTCTGATTGATCTTGCTTTGAAACAAAAAGACGGTGCATGTGAATTTCTTGAAGAAACTAAAGATGTTTTTAGATGTACAGTTAATGATTTCAAGCCAGGAGTGTGTAAATCATATCCGTTTCAAATGAAAAATGGAAAATTAATCCAGATGAGCGATATACTATGCCCAGTCGATTGGAATCTTGCAGAATTTGAGAAAATGATGGTAACTCATCTTAAAAAAGATGAATCAGAGTGGAATTTCTATGGTGCCCTTGTAAAAGAATGGAATGCAAAGCATTGGAGAAAAAAATCATTATCTGTATTTTTAAAATTTATGTTGGATAAAGTAGAATTATCTTTGAAATCCTGATGTTCTGATTTGAATTTCTGAGATATCTTTGAGGTTTTACATTTCATTGTTTTCTTTCAGAAATAGATTTTTATTCAATTTACAGGGATAACGTTGCAGATGGGTCTTAATTATTATCAAACAAAGAAAAATATTCTCAGGGCCCGTAAATTGGTGATTAAGGGAACAAATGCGGCAGGATCTGGTCACCCTGGTGGTTCATTCTCTATGGCTGAAATTTTGGGATGTTTATTTAACAAACATTTGAAATTTGATCCTAATAATCCTCAATGGGAGGATAGAGATCGTCTAGTATTATCAAAAGGACATGCTGCACCTGGATTATTTTCTAATATGGCAGTTGCAGGATATTTTCCAGAGTCTGAAATTGAGACGCTTCGAAAATTTGGTAGTAAATTACAAGGCCATCCAGATCTAAAATGTCCTGGGGTGGAATTTTGCGGTGGCTCTTTAGGCACTGGATTGTCCTATTCTATTGGAATTGCACTTGCAGCAAAAATTGATTCTAAAGATCATCATGTCTATACTATTATTGGAGATGGTGAGTCTGATGAGGGACAAGTCTGGGAAGCTGCAATGACTGCTTCAAAATACAAAGTTGATAATCTTACAGCTTTCCTTGATAGAAATTTCATTCAACAAGATTCATACACTGAAAAAATTATGCCACTTGATGAAAATTTAGAAGGTTCTGATATTTCTGAGATGTGGAAAGATGCATCACGTTGGAAAACTGGTGACAAGTGGAGATCATTTGGTTGGAATGTTATTGAAATTGATGGACACCGAGTTGAACAAATTGATGCTGCTATAACAAAAGCAAATACTACAAAGGGAGTTCCAACAATAATTATTTCAAGAACAATTAAAGGAAAATCTATTGAACATATGGAGGATAATCCACAATGGCATGGAAAATCTCCTGACTCTGATGTTGTTCCAATAATTAATCTCGAATTAGATTCACAATTTATGATTGCTCCTTCTATCATTGCAGGCGATATGACAAATTTAGAAAATGAAATTAAACGATGTGTTACTGGTAGAGCCGATTATATTCATCTTGATGTGATGGATGGTCAATTTGTCCCGACAAAAACATTTGATCATAATAAAATTAAAGAACTGAGATCCTTAACGGTAATTCCATTTGATACGCACTTGATGATTAATGAACCTGTAAAATATGTTAAAGATTATGTTGATGCTGGCAGTGACATTGTCACTGTTCATGCTGAAGTGACTGATGAATCTAGTTTTGGTGAAATCCATGATATACTAAAACAAAATCAGGTAGGTGTGGGCTTTTCAATAAATCCTGACACTGAATTACCTGAATGGTCTTACAAATTTCTGCAATCCCTTGATCAACTAATTGTAATGTCTGTAGTACCTGGAAAATCTGGTCAGAAATACATTGAAGAAACACATGAAAAAATGACAAGATTGAATTCTATTTTAAAACAACATCATTTTTCAGGCTATATTGAGGCTGATGGAGGAGTAAATCTTGAAAATATTGGCTCAGTATTTGCTGATGGTGCTCGTGTTTTTGTTGGAGGCGGCGCAATTGTTGGTCAACAAGATGTTAGGGCTGCAATTAGAGATTTTAGAAATGAAGTATTGAAATCAAGAAGACACAGATTACTTACAAAAGCAAATGAACTTGGTGGAAGTGATTTAGTAAACAAGTGGATTGGGTTACATGTAATTGGCACAAAACAAGAACAAATTAAAAAAATCGCACAGGAGGTAGGATACATTTGAATGAACCAATAATGACCGATATGCGTTCAGAATATTCCAAATCTTTAATTCAATTGGGAAAAGAAAACCCTGATGTCGTTGTTTTGGGTGCAGATACAACTGATTCATTAAAAACTTCAGGATTCGGAAAAGAATTTCCTGACAGATTTTTTAATGTGGGTATTGCTGAAGCTAATCTAGTTACAATATCTGCAGGATTAGCAGCATCTGGAAAAATTTCTTTTGCTAGTACTTATGCAATATTTTTACCAGGTAGGGCAGTTGATCAAATAAGAAATAACATTGCCTATCCATCACCTCCTGGAAAAAAAGGTCTTAATGTGAAATTAGTTACCTCTCATGGTGGTTTGTCTGTAGGCCCTGATGGAGGCTCACATCAGCAAATTGAAGACATTGCTATAATGAGAGTAATTCCAAATTTCAGAGTCTTTATTCCTGCTGATACTATTGCCGTTTCAAAGTTAACTCAATTAATGGCTAGAGAATACGGTCCATTTTACATGAGAATGGCAAGATCTGCAACTCCTCTTGTTCATTCTGATTCTCAAGAATTTCAAATTGGAAAAGGAATTACATTGAGGGATGGATCTGATTGTACTCTTGTTGCATGTGGTATTACTGTTAGAATGGCTTTAGAAGCTGCTGAATTATTACAGCAAGAAGGAATTTCTTGCAGGGTTTTAGATATGTTTTCAATTAAACCAATTGACAATGAAATTTTAGAAAAAGCAGCCAGAGAAACAGGTTGTATTGTAACAACTGAAGAACATAACATTATTGGTGGAATGGGGTCTGCAGTAACAGAATCCGTTTCTGAATCTTATCCTGTACCCATTAAGAGAATTGGAGCTCAAGACATGTTTGGAGAATCTGCGCGTGATGATGAGATTCCACTACTTTTAGAGAAACATGGAATAACATCTTTTAATATGGCAAAACAAGTTAAAGAAATCAGGAGTAAAAAACTATGAAAATTTTTCTTGATACTGCTAATCTAGAATCTATTAAAAAATTCAATGACATGGGTTTGTTAGATGGAATCACAACTAATCCTTCACTTATGTCAAAAGAAGGAGGTAATCCAAAAGATGCAATGGAAGAAATTACAAAAATTATCCAAGGAGATGTAAGTTTAGAAGTTATTAGTACTGATTATTCTGGAATGATTGAAGAAGGTAAACGTCTTCGTCAATATGGGGATAATGTAGTAGTTAAAGTCCCTATGACTCCTGATGGTCTAAAAGCATGTAAATCACTTTCATCTGAAGGAATTCCTGTTAACGTTACTTTGATCTTTTCTGCAAATCAGGCTTTACTTGCTGCAAAATCTGGAGCAAAATACGTTAGTCCGTTTATTGGAAGATTAGATGACATTGGTCAAGATGGAATGCAATTGATTAAAGACATTAAAGATATTTTTAAGAATTATCCTGATTCATTAAAAACTCAAATACTTGTTGCAAGTATTCGTCATCCGATACATGTAATTGATGCTGCAAAAATTGGTGCAGATGTTGTCACATTACCTCCAGCAGTATTGGAAAAAATGTTACAACATCCATTGACTAAAATTGGATTGGAGAACTTTCTGGCTGATTGGGATAAATTAAAGTCTGGAAATCCTGATATCAAAATTTAGTGAATAGGTTATAATAACAAAATTACAAAAATTAGAAATTGAGGTAGTGTTAATCTGAACCTTTGTTTGTACTTTTTCTTGAACTGGTTCCTCTACCTGTACTTCTAGTCATTCCTTCAGTAGAAGGTCTTGCTTTAGGATCAGGCATGTCTCCTAGTTTTCTTGAACCAGTTCCACGACCTGTGTGAACCATTCTACCTGCTGATGCTTTTTTTCTTGCTTCTTGGATCTTTCTAAATTCGTCTCCAGACCATTTTGAAGCATCTTCATCAACTTCGATAGTTCCTGTGCCTCTTCCAGTTCTTATTCTAATTTTCCCCATAATCTAAATTAAAACATCTTGTATTTATCTAAGCTTATTTTTTAAGGGTTGTTCTAGATTTTTAGTTTTAACTACTAATCCAGCCTAATTTTTTAAAATATGCAAACATCATGATTGCAGGAATTGCTGATGCAACTATCACAATTATGAATGTTGTAAATGGCCCTAAAATCATTAAATTACTTCCAATCCCTCCTGGCAAATCTACATTCATTCCATAAAATGTGCCAATCACTGTTGCAGGAATTGCAAGTGTGAAAATTATCGTTAATACTCCAAGAACTTTGTTTGTTTTTTCAGTACTTAACACAAAATCTGTATCTTTGTAAATTTCCATGGTTTCTCTAGATTCTTCTAATGTTTCAATTACTTTGTCAATGTGATCAATTACGTCGTCATAGAATAATGTAAGTTCATCATTTTTATTGTCTGAAGATTGTTTGACCTGTTTTGCTATCTCTAGTACAAATTTCTTTAATGGGTTTGCTATTCTTCTTAATCTGTTAATTTCTCTTCTAAGTAACGCTATACTTCTAGCAACAGGTTTTGTTTCATCAAAAACTCTATCTTCAATATCATCTAGATTTGCAATAATTTTCCTTGATATGTGTAAAAGGTCATCTACTAATACATCCAAGATTTCGTGGAGTAGTAATCCTGATGATTTCCCTAACAATCTGTTTTTTCTCTGTTGATCGGTATTTGCTTTACAAATTTCTACTAGTTCTACAAGTGGTTTAAGATCACCTTGATGAACTGTTACCAAGAAATCTTTTCCTACAAATATTGATAATTGACTGTTTTTTGATATTCCTATTTTTTGTGTCAATGGTGGAAAATGAAGAATTACAAAGAAATGATCATCATAACTATCTAATTTTGGAAGCTCGAATTTAGTCATACAATCTTCTATGTTTAATGCGTTGAAATTGTATTTTTCAGCCAATTTCTCAACATCATTTCTATCTGGATTTTGCAAATCAATCCATACAAATTTTTCTCCTTGAATGGTTTCTATCTTACTTTCAATAGGAATATCCGCTGGTTTCTTGCTAGAACGTAGCCTATTTGCGATGAAGCCATTTCTCATGTCGGAAACCCTAATACAACAAATTTAAAGCGATCGCTATAATTGATGAAAAATTGTTTTTGAATTTGAGGCTAATCTAATTTAGATATTCATTGCACCCATGGAAGAAAATAGTTGGCGCCTATCCAGACAAGTCCTATGGATATTGCCATTGCAATCCACCATTTTCGCATATATTGATTTCAACCTAGTCAATAATAAATCTACAGCTTAATTTTCAACATGATCTTAAAGATTATTACTGGTTGAACAAGTTTCTTTTTTTGTGGCCTTCGTAGTACAGTGGTTAGTATAGAGGATTGTGGATCCTCGGACAGGAGTTCGATTCCCCTCGAGGGCCCTCTATCATTTTAAAAAATACCGAACTTGCTAGATTCCATCTCTTCTTTGATGGCCAGTTTGAATCTAGGGGATTTAGATTCTGTATTTTTTGTTAACCATGTTAAAAATTTCTTTTCTGTTCCTTTACCCTTTATTTTATAAAAATCTGCACCCATCACTTCTGCTAGTTTTTCCACCAATGTTCTATTTACGCTTAATACAAAAAAATGCCATCCGAATGCAAATTCTGAATCTGACATAACAAAATCATCTTGTCCGTGAACCATTTCTTCCAAAAGTGACAGTTGATGAGTTAATGCTTTACTGGTTTTATCATAATCTACTGCTGAAACATTGATGTTGATCCTTTCTTCCATACTTTGTTTAGGTAAAAACAAAATAAAAGGATTACACAATTTATTCTTTTAACAGATATTCAAAATCTATGTCGAAATGCATTTTCATGATGTTAATGTATGTCTGAATCGATTCTGGAATCTCTTCTCCACATGCAACTCCTAGTTTTTTTGCATTAATCCAAATTACTAATGTTTGAATAATTGTTAAAAATCGATCATTTTTAATTTCTGGAGATCCTATTGATTTGGTATATCTTTCAGCAAATTCCCACGCTGTAATAAAATCAACACATTTCACACCAAAAATTGCTAGTAATTGCTCCTGCATGTTTTCTGCTTTTTTGAATGGAACTTTATTGATAATATATGGAAAATCTACTTTTTCTGGAAGACATTCTGGCAGAGGTCCCCAGATGGTAATTATTCGTGTGTCTTTTTTAAGATCTTTAAATTTCTCTAACATTTTATTGATGATATTTTCATCCGTAAACCAAAATAGAATCACTGACGCATCTGAAAAATTTGAATCTTCTATGTTTTGACAAATCAAATCTATATTGATATTTTTTTCTTCAAGATTTTGTTTTGCTTGTTTTATTTTTTCAGGATTATTATCAATTCCAACTGCTTTTTCAACTCCAAATTCGTTAATGGCAAGTTCGACTCCCTTTTCATTCCCACACCCTAAATGATAAAAAATATCCTTTTTACCTAAATTCACAAATTTGAAAATTTCTCGAAATGATTTTTCAGGTAACTGAACATCTTCTCCACTAAGTAAATTATTTGGAAGACTTTCTAAATATTCTTCAATTTTCATTATGCTTTATACAATTAATGAGAATTTATTCTCTTATGCTTTCTAATTTTGAAACTGCTTGCCATAATTGAGTTCTAACGTATGATGGCATATTAGGATCTTGCGTAATGTCATCTAGTAAACTGATAGTGTTTGCTGCTCTAACTGACAATGAATATTCTTGATTTTTTAGTTCTATAATTAAATCTGTAATTGATTTCTTGACTGTTTTTGGAGTGGAGTTGCTAGAAGTGATTTGTTCTAATGTTTCAATTGCTTCTTTCATGGATTCTTTATTCTGAGCGTCGTCAACCATTTTTACACCTTTTCTTAAAAATTAGAAGTATATAGTTACATCTCTACAAAGACACTGTCTGATTCTACGACAACATTGTATGATGTTAAATCCCTAATTTTTGCGGGGAATTTCATTAATTTACCAGTTTTACAATCAAATTCTGCTGCATGCCATCCGCAAGTAATGGTATGACCATCTAATTTTCCTTCAGATAGGCTAGAGCCTGAATGAGTACATGAATCATCTGTAGCATAATACTCTCCGTCAATATTCGCAACTAGAACATCTCTACCGTCAATAGACACTTTGATCATTTTTCCAGGCGGAATATCTGATGTTTTACCTGCGATAATTTTTCCCATTGAAGTTTTTATCTCCTCATTGTTAATAATTTTTTGTATATGACAAAGTTGAAAATTAGGGAAGCAAATAATTCAGATAAAATTTCTATTTTAAAATTTTGTAAAAATACTTTTTCGTGGGGAGATTATATAGAGCACGTTTGGAATTCTTGGATATCTGAAGGTTATTTGTTTTTAGCTCAAAAACCAGAACCTGTTGGAATCTGCCATGCGTTTTACTCTGATGATCAAGTTTGGATTGAAGGAATTCGAATAGACCCTACTTTTAGACGTCAAAATATTGCATCTGAACTAGTAAAATATGCTGAAATTATAGGTTTAGAGAAAAATCTATCTTTTTCATACATGTTAATTGATACGGAGAATTCTGTTTCTATTTCAATGGCACAGTCATTAAATTATGAAATTTTTCAAACTTGGAATTTTTACTCAATTGAACCCCTGCATAACTCAAACTATAATGTCACTTTTGAAAAATCCATCAATCCTAAGTCTTTTTCTCATTATGTAAAATCTTGGAGATGGCTTCCTGTTGATAGTATGACATTGGAATCGTTTTATCGACAAAATAGAATTATAAATTCTTCAATTAATAATAAAAATTCTATTGCAATAATGACAGAGTCTGAGCATTTTGATAGAACATTAATTGTTACTTTATTCTCAAATTCTGATGAATCTGCATGTGAAATTCTGTCATTTTTACAAAATTTTGGTTGGGAGAAAAACTATGAACGAATACAAATTTTGACTAAAGAAAAATTACCCGATTTCAATTCATTAGAATTTAAAATTTCATTTCATTTGATGAAGAAATTTTTAGTTTAATTTGATTTAACAATTTTAATTGTATTGTTTAAAATCCCCAAACTTTCTATTTCCATTTCAACTTTATCTCCATCTTTTAAAAACACTGCATTTGGTTTGTTTAACATAACTCCTGCAGGTGTTCCTGTGGAAATAATGTCTCCTTTTTCGAGTGTCATTACTTTGGAAATTTTTGAAACGATCTCTGGAATTTTAATAAACATGTTGTTTGATGAAGAATTTTGTCTTAATTCTCCATTGATTTTGGTTGTCATTTTAAGATTTTGTGGATCTTTGATTTCATCTTTTGTTGTAATCCATGGTCCACAAGGTGCAAATGAATCAAAACTTTTTCCTCTTGTAAATTGTTTGTCTTTAAATTGAATGTCTCTTGCAGAAACATCGTTGAATATCATATACCCAAATATTGCATCATATGCATCATCTATGCTAATGTTTTTACAATTTTTACCAATTATCAAGGCTAATTCAATTTCATAATCTAACTGTGTGACAAAGTCTGGGCATACGATATCTGAATTCGTACTGTTTAATGCGGTTCTTGGTTTTATTACTAATGCAGGATCTTCTGGTGCTTGTAATCCTTGCTCTTTAGCATGATCTACATAATTGAATGCTAAACAAATTATCTTATTGGGATTAGGAATTGGTGCCAATAACTTGTATTTTGAAATATTTTCTTCATATGGTAAATCACTAATTTTATTTTTAATTTCATCATACCATCCATCAAAAAGAAAATCTTTAACGTTTTGAGGAATTGGAACTCCTGTCAAGTAAGTGATTTCATCTTTGGTGGATACTCTATCTCCTTTAACAAAACCGTATGTTTCATTATTATCATGTAACAATCGTGCTATTTTCATAACTGATCACTTGTGTGTAAAAATTGCTTGATTTTGTGAATCTTTTCTACAATATCCAAATCTAACAAATTGAATTTCTTCTCCTTCTTTTAATTGTAGATAATGTGGTTCTGTATAAACATCTAATTCTTCTAAACTATCTTCATTAAATTCATCTCCAATAAACAATGTTTTTGGAATGATCATCTTTATTCCATGTGCTGTTTTTTGTGCGACCCACTGAATTTTTGGAATGTCTGCTTTCTCTCCGTTTTCAACAAATTCTCCTTCTAATTCTATCCCTTGTTTGGTAATTGATACATTTCCTAAACCTAATAGGCGAATCTGTGTACCTTCTTTGATACTTTGTGCATCATCTCCTGAAATGTAGAAATTCCCATCGATTTCAATTGTTCTTTTTCCCATATCGTTTATTGGATGATTTGGTATTTCGACAGAAGATATTGGTAAATTTTTTACGGTGAGTTTTTTTGCATTGCTTACCATAAATAATCTGATGCTATCTGCATCAACAAATTTTCTGTTAAAAGCTTCTAATGCATCAAACGGTGCTAGAGTGTTTGCTTTGGTCAATCCTAATGACATGATAAATTTCTTTATTGCCTCTGGCTTGATCCCTCTCCTCCTTAATGCCTCTAACGTTGGCAGTCTTGGATCATCATACCAAGTAACTTTTCCCTCTTCAATCAATGGTTTGATGATTCTTTTTGATATTGGCATGCCTTTGAATTCTAATCTTGAGAAAAAACCTTGAGCTGGTTTTCTCATTTTTAATGCATCTAAAATTGCATCAATTAGCTCTTTTCTAAGTTCAAATTCTTTAGAACGAAAGGCATGAGTTACACCATCAATACTATCTTCTATTGCAACTGCCATGTCATAACTTGGCCAAATTCTATATTTTTCTCCTAAAGTGTAATGTTTACCTTCAATAATTCTAAATAAAACTGGATCTCGCATAACTGCGTTATCTGCTTTCATATCTCCACGGAATCTAACAATGGCGTCTCCTGGCTTGAACTTATCATTCATTTTTTCCCAATTTTTGTTATTTTTTTCGATATTTTCTTTACTACAGTTGCATGCCTTTCTTTCTCTTCTATTTTTGCTGATGTCTTCTCTTTTACAAGTGCAAATGTATGCTTTTCCTAAATTGATTAATTCAACTCCTTTCTCATAAAATAATTCCATGTCATCTGATGTATTTTTTACAATGTCAAATTCTATTCCCAACCATTCTAATCCAACTTTGATGGCTGCATGATATTCCATTCTTTCAGCTTCAGGATTTGTGTCATCCATTCTTAGAATGAATTTTCCTCCGTACATTTTAGCATATTCTGAATTAATGATGGCAGCTTTTGCATGTCCAATGTGTGGATATCCGTTAGGTTCTGGAGGGAATCTTGTTATGACTTTTCCATGTTCTGCATCTTTTAATTCTGGAAGACCTTCTCTCTCCTCAATTTTTTCTTTAGGTGCTAAAAGTTCTGGAAACTTTTCTTTAATTTCACTTTCTTGTCCTTCTAATGATAATTGATTAACTGAAGAAACTATTTCAGTGATATCTCCTGAAATTTCCTTTACTTTATTTCTAAATTCTGGTTTTGTTCCCAGAATCTTTCCTAAAATTATTTTATCTCTTGTTTCTCCACCATGCTCAAAAGCATTTTGAAGAGCCATTTTTCTAATTTCTATTTTTAATTCTTCATCCATGCCCGTTCTTACCTTTTACAACTACACACTACGTTTAACGACAAAATCTAACAATGAAATTAACTCTGTTTTTGCAGGTCCTGAATAACTTTCTAATGATTTTTCAGCCTTTTCTGCATATTTTAGAGCCTGTTTTCTAACATTTTCTTCTATTCCTAAAGATCTAATGACCTCTACTGCTTTACTCAGATCTGTTTTTGATATTTTTGAATTTCCAAATGCTTTTAGAATTATTTTTTTCTCATTATCTTTTGCTGATTTTATTGCCATGAGGATTGGAAGTGATTTTTTTCCTTCTCTTAGATCATTACCTACTGGTTTTTTTGTTATCTTAGGATCTCCCATTACTCCAATGAGATCATCAGTTATTTGAAAAGCAATTCCTAAATTTCTTCCAAATGACGAAAGATTTGAGATGTCTTTTACTTTATTTGTTGCACAAATTGCTCCCATTGCACAAGAAACATCAAACAATGCTGCAGTTTTTTTACCAATCATTGTAATGTATTCTGCTTGCGATGGGATTTTTCTCTCTTCAGCCATTTTTACATCTAATAATTGACCTTCACATACATCTACACAAGCTTTAGCAAGTCTAGATACTAGTTGAGTAGTAGCATTGGCAGATAATTTTGAATCAGTAATAACTTGAAATGCTTTCGAAAATAAAACGTCCCCTGCAAGTATTGCAATTGGCATGCCAAATTTTTTATGTACTGTGGGAACTCCATGACGCATTTCATCATTATCCATTATGTCGTCATGAACCAATGTAAAATTATGAACCATCTCTACTGCACTTGCAGCCGGCATTGCATTGGATGCTTTACCTTTTAAAATTTGACAACTTCTAATTACCATGTATGGCCTAAGTCTTTTTCCACCATTCACAATTAGATGACCTGCTGCATCATAGAGTTTCTTTGGATTCCCTTTTAATTTTGAATTTAGATGTTTGTTTACTATTTTGGCATTTTGTTCCATTTGTTTAGTTTTATTCATTTACTAATCTCCATTTGTTATTTGGTAGATGAATTTTAATCGCTTTTTGTAATTCATCATGTACTTCACTATTCATCCATGTAGATAAGATATTTGCATGCTTTTCAAGCATTGATTTGTCTGATTTTTCCAATAATTCCAATGCAATAAGCATCCATGGACAATAGATTTGTGGATTTTTGTTTAATTCTCCAATTAATTCTTTAGATGAAATCCATTTAATTTCATCAATTTCTCCTTCAATTTTTTTTAATTCTGTAGATTTGTCAATTATTCCAATTAGAGTTCCACATATTTCATTTTCAGAACCCACATCTTTGTATGGAACATGGTATTCAAATTTATGTAAATAATCTAGTGTTCCTTTAATCCCTAGTTCTTCCGGCATTCTTCTTTCTCCTGATGAAACATACGTTTCTGATTCTCTTGGATGACTTGCAAATGTACCATCCCAATCATTTGGCCATAGCATTTTTTCTTTAGCTCTTTTTGTAAGAACCAATCTACCATCATCATCAAACAATAATGCAGTAAATGCTCGATGTAATTTTCCATTTGGTAAGTGACACTTTACCTTTTCTTCACTTCCTATTGGATTATCATTTTCATCAACTAAAATTACATATTCTTCAGACATTTCTTTTACCTCTAAACAATGTTCCTTCAAATGTCCTATTTTTAACCGCTTTTACAATTCTTTCAGGTTTGTTGCCATTTGCAAAGAATACGTTCATTCCCATCTTTGCAATTTTTGATGCTTCTTCAACTTTTCTAGTCATTCCACCTGTCACATCCATTTTGTTTTCAGAAATGGATGGTCGTTCACCATGTAATTCATAAATTAGTTTTTTTGCTTTTAAATCTGAATACAATCCATCTTCATTTAATGCAAAAATACAAAGTCTAGGTTTTAGAATTCTTGCAAGATGAGTCATAATTTTATCTCCAGATAAAATATATGTTTTTTTCTGACCATACCATAATGCATCCCCATATGTAACTGGAATCAAGTTTGATTTTGCAATTTTTTCAATTTCTTTGATTTTTTTAGTGATGGGTTTATTTCCTGACATAAAATCAGTTGGAGGTAGACAATACGGATTTAATTTATTTTTTAACAATGAATCTAAAATAATTTTATTCAATTCAATCATTGAATTTTTAACAATTGCGACTCCCTTTGGATCATATCTTTTTTCTTTTGTATGCATATTGTATTTTACAGACCAATAATGCCCATAAGATCCTCCTCCATGAACAATGATTATGGGTTCATCAATTTTTCTTAAACTTTTAGAAAGATTATCTATTATTTTTTTTCTAGCAGATAACGGTTTTTCTTTATTTGTAATAATGGAACCCCCAAATTTTATTAGAATCATATTTTTTAAAATTATTTGATCAATTAAAAAGTATCCAGACCTTTAAAATCTATTTTAACTGAAAAACAATCATACTTCTTATCTTTGAATTGCTTAATTGTCTGTTTAAGGTTTGATTCATCTGTAAGGGCAAAGATACATCCTCCTCCTCCGGCACCAGTAATTTTTGCACCAAATGATTCTGTTTGGCCTATTTGGATCATTTCTCTTAATTTATCATTTGAAATTCCTATCGTTTCTAAATATTTTTGATTCTCTTTAACTTTAATTCCTAATTTTTCGATGTTGTTTTCTTTAAATAATTCTAAAACATCTTCAACTAGTTTTGTTTCCATTTTACATAATGAAGAAAATTCATTTTCATTGTTTTCTTTAAATTGTCTTACTTTACCCACCACTGATTCTGTAGAATGTTCGATGTTTGAATTGGCAATTACTAGATGAAAATTGGGCTTTGATTCTATTCTATGAAATCCTTCTTCTTTTACATATTCCATGATTCCGCCATATGTGCATACAGTACAGTCAGCTCCTGATGTATTTTTAAAAATTGTTTTTTCAGCCTCAATTGCTAGATTGAGAATTTCCTCATTAGACATTTTTTTAAATAATCTTGAAATTGCAGCAGCCCCTGCTACACAACAAGCAGATGATGAACCTAAACCTACTCCTAATGGAATATCTGATTCCACAATAATTTCAATTCCAGTATTTTCATTCTTTAACATTTTATCTGCCAAATAGTAAAATGGTTTTAATGGCGAATTGATCTCTGAAATTGATTTTCCAGGTTCTAATTCTAAATTTCCGATTTTTGATTGAATAGATATTTTCTTTCCATCTATTTTTTCCGCAGTTACAGTAATTCTTTTGTTAATTGCACATAGGATTGCTTTTACACCGTATACTACAAAATGCTCTCCAAAAAGAATTACTTTTCCTGGTGCAGAAGCTTTGGATTTCAATTAAATATTAAAATTCTAAAAATCATCGATTTCTTCTTCGGTAATCTTTGTTTCAAAATCATCGATTTCTTCTTTCATTGGTTCATCCTCTTTCAATTCTCCCTTTTCAATTAGGATTTGACGTACTAATAACCAATAAACTGTAGCTAGAGCTTTTCTTCCTCTGTTGTTTGCTGGAATAATTACATCCAAATTAGATGTGATGTTGTCTGTATTTGCAATTCCTATAATTGGAATACCTGCATTTGTTGCTTCAATAATTGCTTGCTCATCTACTTGAGGATCTGAAATTAAAACTAATTTTGGTTCAATGTAATATGGCAATGATGGATTTGTTAGTGTTCCTGGCATGAATCTATTCAGTAATTTTTTAGAGCCTAAACTTTCACAGAATTTTTCAATAGGTGTTTCTGCATATTGTCTGCCAGAGCAAACTATGAGGTTTTCAGCACCTAATCTGTTGATGAATTTGGCTGCTGCCTTGATTTTTTCTAATGTGATATCTAAATCAAGCATGTATAGTCCTTCAGGACTTGCTTTGGTGATGAATGGTTTCATAAATTTGGTCTTAACTTGAGTACCTACCCTAATTCCTGTGGCTAAAACCATCTTTTTGATGTCGATTCCTTCAGCTTGTTGACTCATGACGATTTTAAATCTCTGCCATACCGCGTATTAAATCATGCTCTGATAGTCGTAATAATTCATTAAGTTTTGCCACTCTTTCTCCTCCCACAACGCCCACTTTGAGCATTTTTGACTTTGTAGCAAGACCAATATGAGATATTTGCGAGTCTGTAGACTCGCCTGATCTATGTGATGTGATTAATTTGATGTTATTTTTAGTTGCTTCCTCTGAAAATTCCAAGGCGTCAAAAAGACTTCCTGCCTGATTAACTTTTAAAATTGCCGCATTGCATGATTTTGCTTCAATTGCTTTTCTTAAGATATTTTTGTTTGTCACAGTCAGATCATCTCCTGTGACCAGTATGTTTGGGAATTTTTTTGTTAATTCTGACATGTCCTCAAACGCTTCTTCATGAACTGCATCTTCAGCATAAATTAATTTAAATTTTTCAATAATGTTTGCAGCAAAGTCGATTTGTTCTCCAGTTGAATTTTCAAAACCTGCTCTGTCATAAACATACTTGCCTTTTTCTTCATTCCATTGTGTTGATGATGCAAAGTCAACACCTAACGATACTTCTTTTCCTAAAGTAAATCCTAAATTCTCACATGCTTTTGCAGAAATTTCTAATGCTTTCTGATTTTCTAATTTTGGCGCCCATCCACCTTCATCTCCTCTACCATTTGTAAAGCTAGAATCTTCTTTTTCTAGCACTTTGCGTAATTCTTTATGTACTGACAAATTAGTTTCAATCGCATCTTCGATTGTTTTTGATCCTGTTGCACAAATCAATATCTCCTGAATATCTGGAGTTCCGGGACCTGCATGTGCCCCACCTCCTAAAATATTTCCTAATGGGAATGGAAATTTGAATGATGATTCAGACGAGAGTATTTTGAATAATGGTTCACTTGACGCCTTTGAGGCTGAATCCATGGCTGCAATTGTAACTGCAAATGCTAATGCCCCTCCAATAACTGCATAATTTGTAGAACCATCTAAACTTTTTAGAACATCGTGAATTCCTTTAAGATCTGATGATTCTAAACCTATGAATTTTTGAGAATTTTCTTTTAGTATTTTGAGACTTTCTTCTGGATTTCCATTTGGAAAACTAACTGCTTCATATTTTCCTACACTGGCACCTGATGGGGCACATACTCTCCCTAAAAATTTGTTATCAGATTGAACATCAACTTCGATTGTTTTACTGCCTCTACTATTGTATAAAATTCGTCCTTCAATTGAGGATATTTTAGTCAAGTTATTCTAACTCAGATAGAACTTCTTGTTTTCTTCTCTGAATTGCTTCATAAAATGGAATTACTTGCTGTATTGTTTCTACAGTAGTCAAAAGCATTCTTCTACAACAATATCTTTCGACTCCTAAAGAATCAAGAGTTTTTGTAGGATCTTCTCCTGCTTTAATTTTATTTTGATAATCTTCAAATTTATCGGCAACTAATTTTCCACAAGTTAAACATCTAACAGGAATTAACACGAACAAAAAAGTAACCAAGGATTATAAAAACCATGCAAGAAATTTCAATTGCGGATGTCGCCCAGCCTGGCCAAAGGCGCTAGCTTGAGGGGTTAGTCTCTTAGGAGTACGTGGGTTCAAATCCCATCATCCGCACCACTTTATTTTAGATTATTTCTCTAATTTCTTTAAAATCTTGATTAATTCTGTTCGTCTTTTTTCTTCTGTAATTACAGATCTAACGTCATCTACTAGTATTCTATTGACATCTATTTTCCTTCTGGCCTCTTTTACTACTTTATCATACATTGAAAAAGTGTAAAGTTGGAGATATAGATTTTCCATAACTTCAAAAATCCTCGTTGCCTCATCAATTTCATCAGTTCTTATTTTATCAAAAACTTGTCTTTTTAATTCGCCTACACAATCCAATAATCCTAAAACATATGATTCGGGCATTACTGCCAATTTCTTATCTGAAGGGATTTCTTTTTGTTCAACAATTGCAATCAAACATGCAGCTTCTACAAATTCTTGTTCTGGCGTAATTAGGTATCTTCTTAGTCCACCAGTTGCTTTTTTCTTGTATTTTTTTAACAATGTCTCTGCTTGTTTTAGATTGTTTTTTCCTGTTACTAAATCTCCTTTATGCACTGCGATAATTGATTTACTACATAGAATAATAATTTCTCTTGTATTTTTTAATAGAAATTCTCTAGCATCTTGAACTGTTTCCAAATCTTTTGCAATTTTATTTAATGAAGGTTTTACATTTTTTAGAGTCATGCTTACACATGTTTTAAAACTAGGATAAAGCCGTTTGCCAAACTCTTGGGAATATTACATAATGTATTTTTAAAATAGGAATTTTAGATTCATATTCATAATTTTTCTTCAGATTCTTCATCTACTTTTATTCTCTTATCGAAGAACAAACAAGCAGTAAGATCACCTGTAACATTGACCATAGTTCGTGTCATATCTAGAATTCTATCAACTCCAAGAAGTAGAACAACTGCAACAGGAGGTATGCCTGCAGCAATGAGGATAGTTGATAGTATTACAATCCCAGTTCCAGGAGCAGAAGGTGCACCAATGGATGCTGCAAGAGCAGTTAATGTGATTAGAATAATCGTTGTAAATCCTAAATCAATACTAAAAAGTTGAGCAAGGAAAAATACAGCTATTATCTGGTATAGGGCCGTTCCATCCATGTTGATTGTAGCCCCCAAAGGAATGATGAATTGGGATACCTTGGGTTTTACATACATTTTTTCCTCTGCAGTTTTAATTGATAATGGCATTACTGCAGCAGAACTAGAAGTTGAGAATGCAAGTAGTTGAGCATCTTTCATCATTGTAAATGTGGATAAGATTGGTCTATTTGTAAAAAATTTGATAATTATCATGTATATCAACATCATTACAAAAAGACCGATTACTACAGTCAACATGTACGCTCCCAGTACTGTAAGTGCAGAAAGACCAATCTTGGATGTAATTCCAGATATTAATCCAAAGGCTGCAAATGGTGCTAGACGCATTGCCCATGATACAACCTTCAGAGTGATTTTTTGTACAGATTCTAACAAGTCAAGAATTGGTTGAGAACTTTGTTTTGGTAATGAAATCATGGAAACTCCAACAATTAATGCAAAAACGATTATGCTTAACATCTCTCCAGACATGAATGATGCCAATGGGTTTCCTGGTATCATGCCAACTATGCTTTGTGGAATATCTTGTATGCTGAATTCTGTCTTTTCAACAGGTTCTACATCTTCCATTCCAAAACTCTCTCTAATCATAGAACTATCAATGAAATTTCCAGGTGCAATAACTGAAACAAGAATGATTCCAATAGTTAATGCAATGATTGTTGTTATAACAAAATACACAGAGACTCCTAATCCAAGTTTTTGAAGTTGTTCCAAACTACCTGATGAAGTTATTCCTCGAATTATTGATGCAAAAATTAACGGTATGATAATCATTTGAATGATTTTTAGAAACAGATTGGCAGGAATTGATAACCAGTTTGTGATTATTTCTGCTGTTTCTTTTTCAACAATTCCTACTTCTGGACCTAAAAACACGCCGAAGATCAATCCTAAAAATAATGCAAAAATTACCTGTGCCCATAATTTTGTTTTAATGAGATATGAAATTTGGGGAATTGTGTACTTGAATGACTTTATCACCATAAATGTTCATAATTTTTCCATTTTTCATCTATATTACAAAACATTGCGATTCTCATCATTGATTCTAAATTTTATGTAATTTTATCCCTGAAACGTATTTTCAAAGCTCTTAGGAATACCATATGATGTATTCTAAATAGTGTTTTAGAATACATCTGAGATTATATCTGACTAAATCAAGGTAATGCAATGAGAAAGATCATACTCTTCATTGCATCAAGCTTAGATGGATACATCGCAAGAGATAATGGAGATATTGATTGGCTCCCAAAAACTACGGCATCTGGATATGATGATTTTATCAAATCTGTTGATACGGTGATTATGGGTAAAAAAACATACGACCAAGTATTAACATTTGGCGATTATCCTTACAAAGACAAGAAATCATATGTTCTTACTAGAAATAATGAATATCCCGATGATGAAAACACTGAGTTTGTACATGATGTTAAGAAATTAGTAAAAGAGATCCTCGCCAATTCAGGAACAAACATCTGGTTGATTGGTGGTGCTGAAGTAATTTCTACTTTTATGAATCTTGGTTTTGTGGATGAAATCATACTATCGATAATCCCTATTGTGCTTGGTAAAGGAATCCCATTATTCAAGAACATTGAAAAAGAGATGAAACTTGAATTGATAAAAACTACTGATTATGATGCTTTGATTGAATTGTATTACAAAATTCTGAAATAAATCTAATAATTTAGTACCCTTTTAGACATATTTCGTATTTTCAAAGCTCTTATTTTGGATATAATTTCATGATTGATATGGAAATTACCGTTGATCAAATGTACAATATTGAAAACAAGGGCCATGACATGGGATTCTTGAAAAAATTTATGATGGAAAATGCTGGGGCTGCAGCAGTAAGAAGATTGCTTGAAAAAATTGACAATGTGGAATCAAAAAATATTCTGATTTTTGCTGGATTGGGGAATAATGGTGGTGATGGTCTGGTTATGGCTCGACATCTGGCAGGATATGGTGCTAAAGTTACAGTGATGCTTTTAGGAAGTCCTGAAAAAATAAAAACAGAAGAGAGTAATTGGAATTGGTCAATATTGCAAAAAATGCCCTCTGTGAAATTAATGTCTGGCGATTCTTTTGAATTTGATTTTAAACCTGATGTGATTATTGATGGGATTTTGGGAACTGGAATATCTGGAGATATTCGAGAACCATATGCATCTGCAATTAATTTTATCAATGAAGCAAATTGCTATAAATTTGCAGTAGATGTTCCTTCTGGGTTAGATCCTCAAACTGGAGAAACAGCCAACATTTGTTCAAAATGTGATATGACTGTAACTTTTCATAAAATGAAACAAGGAATTCCTAAACGAAAAGATTTGACAGGTGAATTGTTTGCAGAAAAAATTGGAATTCCTCCTGAAGCTGAAGAGGGAATCATATGATAGTACATCAAATTCAAGTTGGGAACATGCAGAATTTCTCTTACATAGTTGAAGATGAAGACACTAGTGAAGCAATCATAATTGATCCATCGTGGGATTTAATTGAATTGGAAATGATCATTAAAAAAAATAGTTTAAAAATAAAATACATTGTAAACACTCATCATCATTTTGATCACACTTTGGGAAACGAAGCAATGGTTGAATCTACTAAGGCGCCTATTATTCAACATGAATTATCTGAATTAAAACACGATATCACTGTAAAGGATGGTGATTTTATTGAATTTGGAAATTCTAAATTAAAAGTACTACATACACCAGGTCATTCTCAAGATAGTATTTGTCTTGTGGGTGACGGAAAAATCTTTTCTGGCGATACCTTATTTGTTGGAAACTGTGGTCGAATTGATTTACCTGGAGGTAGTGTAAAAGATCTATATCATAGCCTTTTTGATGTATTGTATAATTTAGATGAAAATCTAGTCATGTATTCAGGCCATAATTATGGCAATTCTGAAATTTCAACTCTTGGACAAGAAAAAATAACTAATCACGTAATGCAAAAAAGAACTGAGCAGCAGTTTCTTGATATGATGGGTTAGAAATTACAATGGAGAATATTAAATTATTTGGGAATATAGAGCAAGGAAAAATTTTCCTTGAATCTATGATATCTAAGAGATTTCTTTTTTCATTTGTAATTTCATATACTGAAACATGTGAAATTCCTGGAATTACATTTGCAGGTGCGGATAGGGATTCAATACAGTTTACTCCTCCTGCTGATGCTGAATACCTTCATTATGGATACTGCAAAACAATTGATAAAATTCCGATGACTCCTGATGGTAAACCTACTCCTGGTTTATTGACCAAAACTGCATTGGAATCTGCCAGTATTCCACATTTGACAATTAATGCTGGAAGTAAAGTTTCACCACAACTTCCATTTATTGACACTGGTATGTCTTTTGGAAAAAATATTTCAATTGATGATGCAATGACTGATTCACAAGTATCTCGTGCTGTTGACTATGGGCGAATTGTAGGACGAAGTATGGCATCTTTAACTGATTGTCTAGTAATTGGAGAAAGTATTCCTGGTGGAACCACCACTGCACTAGCTGTACTGAAAGCATTAGGTTATGATGCTAAAGTTAGTTCTAGTATTCCAAATAATCCCATTGAATTAAAAAATCAGATTGTCAAATCCGCACTTGAGAGAATAGATTCTGATCATCCTTATAGCATCGTGGCAAAAGTTGGTGACCCTATGATTCCTTTTGTAGCTGGAATGCTAAGTTCCGCATCCAGTATATCTAATGTAATGCTGGCAGGTGGAACTCAGATGGCTGCAGTTCTGGCATTTGCTGCAAAAATTGGCTTTAATGAAGAAAACACTGCAATTGGAACAACTTCATACATTACTGATGATGAGAGTGCAAATTTCACTAGTCTTATAGCAAAAATTGCTGATATTCCTGCCATCGCTGTTAATCCTGGCTTAGAAAATTCACAATATGGTGGTCTGAAAGCATTTTCTCAAGGATTTGCAAAAGAAGGAGTGGGTGCAGGTGGGAGCATTATCTCTTCAATGATTAAAACTGGAAATAATTCTGTAAAATTTTTAGAGATGGCAGAAAAAGAATATCATCGATTATTTACTTTACAGTAACTGATTTGGCAAGGTTTCTAGGATAATCAGGATCTGCATCTTTTTCAAGGGATGCATAATATGATAAAAATTGAATTGGAATTATTTCTGAAATTGGATACAATACTTGATCTATTTTTGGCATTTCTATCCAGTAATCATAAACATCACTTTCTATATCTGAAACTCCGATAATTTTTGCTCCACGAGCTTTGATTTCTCTTGCACTGGTTAATGTGTCTAAATACGTAGAATCATTTGGATTTATAATAATTACAAATACACTTGAATCCATTAATGCAAGAGGTCCATGTTTTAATTCCCCTCCTGGAATGCCTTCAGCATGAATGTATGTCAATTCTTTTAATTTCAAAGCTGCCTCTATTGCAATTGGATAATTGATTCCTCTTCCAAGTACGTAGATGTCTGAAATATTTTTCAACTCTTTTGCAATCTTTTGAATTTTTTTCGGATTTTCTAATATTTTTAAAATTGATTCAGCAAATTTTTCAAAATTAATTGTTATTTTACCGTCGCTCAATTTTTGTACAATTTTATAAAGTATAACTAGTTGAGATGTAAAACTTTTCGTTGCAGCTACTCCAATTTCTGGTCCACAATTCATTCCGATCACCACATCTGCCTCTCGAGCAAGTGAAGATGTCATTAAATTTACTATGGCTATGATTTTACAATTTGCTTCTTTTCCAATTCTTACTGCATCTAAAACATCTGCACTTTCTCCACTTTGAGATATTGCAATTATAATGGAATTTTCCTCTATACTATCTGGTGAAAACTGTAGTTCACTTGACATAATTGGTTCTGCTTTAATTTTTACATATTTGGAAAAGATTTGCTTTGCAATAAGTGCAGAATTATAGCTAGTTCCACTACCTGTGATGTAGATGTTTTTTGCATGTTTGAGGTAATCTGCAGTTTTTTCTATTGCTTCTTGTGTTTTCTCTCCTGCTTTCAATATGGTTTCATGTTGTTCATAAATTTCTTTTAATGTGAAATGCGCATAATCTCCTTTGTATGCATCTCCAAATTCTTTAGATACTTTTGTAATTCCATACTTTGCATGATTTCCTTGAAAATCTAAAATTTGAAATTTATTTTTCTCTAAAATTACAAAATTCCCATTTTCTAAATAAATTGCATTATCTGTGAATTCAATGAAACCTAGTACATCACTAGATAGAAAGAAATCGTCTTGTCCTACTCCTATGATTAATGGTTCATGGAATCTTGCAGCTGCCAATTGACCATTTTCAAACATTGCAACAAATGCGTAATGACCTTTAATTTCTGAAACTGTTTTCAAAATTGTTTCTTTAACATCTCCTGTTTTTTCATAATGTTTTTGAAGTAAATTGGCAATAATTTCACTATCTGTTTCGCTTTTGAAATTATATCCTTCATCTTCTAATTGTTTTTTTAATTCCTCAAAATTTTCTATTATCCCATTGTGTACAATTGCTATTTTTCCTGAATTACTTGAATGTGGATGTGCATTAAAATCTGTAACTTTTCCATGAGTTGCCCATCTGGTATGCCCAATACCTACTTTTCCAGGAAGCGAATCTAATTGAATTTTTGAATTAACTTCATTTACATTTCCAATGCCCTTCTTTAATTCAATTTGACTGTTTGATTCTGTTGCTACTCCAACACTATCGTATCCGCGATACTCCATTCTTTTTAATCCCTTTACAATGATGGGTGCTGCAGATTCTTTTCCGTAATAGCCGATAATTGAACACATTATGATTCTTTTTGATATTGGGGGTTATTTACTGATAAGCCTATTTTTTTGATTATTCTGTTGAAGAACTTTCATCTTTTGCAGATTCAGCAGTAACCTCAGTTGATTCAGCAGTAACCCCAGTCGATTCATCTTCTTTTACTTTTGGTTCCTCTTTCTTTGTCTTTTCTAATATTTCTGGAATTTTTGATTCTGGTGTAAAATGAACATTATTTTCTTCTTCAACAGTAACCGTATAGGAAGGAATGTTGATTTTTCTATCTCCAATCATGATGTGACCGTGAATTACTGCTTGTCTTGCTTGATAAGGTGTTTTGAATCCAAGTTTTTTTGTAACAATGGTTTGCAATCTTCGTGAAAGTAAATCTGTTGCATTTAGGTTAAGTACGTCATCTAATGTTGCATCTTCACTTACTAAACCAATCCGTACAAGGGATTTCATTAAAATTGGTTCTTTCTCTTCTCTAATTTCTTGTCTTAATGAAAGCAATGATCTAGCTTGTTTTCTTACCCGTGATAATTCTGTATGTGCTTTCCATAATTCTCTTTTAGTTCTTAATCCAAATGTTCCGAGCGTTTTCAACTCTTCCATTTTTAATTCATAATTGAGTGGTCTCTTTGGTTTTTTCCATACTTTACGTGGATATTTAGGATCTCCCATTCATAACACCTATTCTTTTTTCTCCGCTGGAGCTGCTGCTGGAGCTGCTGCGGCTGCTGGAGCACCGTCTGGAGCTGCTACGGTTGCTGCGGCTGGAGCGCCTGCTCCTCCTTTCTTAACTGGTGCTGCCATTCCTCCTTTAGCAACACCTACTGCTCCACCTTTTCTACCTGAAGTTCTAGTTCTCTGTCCTCTAACTTTAAGACCACTTAGATGACGATAACCTCTCCAACTTGCAGAGATTCTTTCTCTTTCAATATCATTTCTTAATGTAAATGGAATATCTGATGTTAACAAATGTAAATTTGCTCCAGTTTCAATATCTTTTCTTCTGTTGAGAAACCATATTGGAAAATTACTTGCAATAGGATCTGTAATTAATTTCTCAATTGCTTGAACATTTTCTTCTGTAAGATTGCCTATGTTGGAATTTGGATTTATTTTTAGAGTGTCCAGAATAGCTGTTGCAAAACTGTAGCCAAGACCTTTAATCTGAGTTAATCCGATAATCATTTTCTTCTCTCCACGGATATCGTTTCCTATAATTCTGACAATGTGTCTATATTCTTGTGCGCTCAAGTATTCAAAAATTCACAGAATCCCCGATAAAAACCATGCTAGGCATCAAATTAGATGATTTTTGCCATGTGATATATTTGAGATCTTATCATGTGCCTAATCTTAATGCTTTTTGATACATTTGATTATCTAAAATCCTCATCACTTGTCCAGTCTTTCCCCTGAACATTCCATATGTTACATTTACAGCATTTTTTGACTCCTCTTTGGGCATCAATATCCACACAAAAACAATGTACTCCTTTCCCAGACGGGTCATTGTTGCAGAGCTTTTGCATGTTTTTTGAGAATGTCTTTTTCTTAATTATCTTATTGGAATGATGCATTCAAAAAGTTATAACTTTCAAAACTTTTCTATTTTAGCATGAGTGATACATTTGATCGTGAAAAAATTGTAGACTCTATGTTTGATTCCGTTACTTCTTCTATTTTAGCAGAACTTGAGGATGGGGAGAAAGAATGTTCATTTTTGGCAGAACAATCATCAGTTTCTGAATCTGAAGTTCTTGAAAGACTTTCATATTTGATTGAACATGGATTTGTTTTAAAACACTCTGATGATGGAAAATGCATCATAACTGCAAACTTTGAGAAACTTGCAAGCATAATGGAAAATAGTGATAATTTTGATGCCACTATTAGTGGATTAGAAAAAATGGATAGTTACCTAAACTGATCTGTTTCTATTTTTGATAATTATTATTCCGGTAGCAGATACGCCTATCATCCCTACGATGAGAACACTAAATGTAATTATTGATAGGATAAGTTTCTTGTTTGCATCTGGAAGTGGCCCAATTGCACCTGTCACATAAATCTCATCGTCTATAGAACTTTGAATAACTAATTGATAAGTTCCAGATTCAAATATATCAAATTCCTTTTCAATAGTTTTTTCATTAATTTTTTGTGAAATGATTTCTATGTTTGAAGGATCTATTATTTTTGCAGTTATTGCATTTTCTTGAAACTCCATTATTTGAACTGCAAAAATCCCTACTGGAGTTTCTTCTTTATCTATATCTACTGAAATGGTAACGGTTTCATTAGTATTGATTTTTCCATTTCCTTGATTAATGCCATCCAATGTCACTTGATTTTCTAGTATTGAAACTATCAACCCTGCTATAATTAGCAATCCAAAAATTACAATAATTGATCCTGATTTTTGCACAGATTTAGGCTGATTATCTTTAGTTTAAACCTAATTTTTTTAAAATTTGTTCTTATGATACAAAAAAGTTAGATCAGGCTAAAAAAGTTAGCTTAGGGTAAATTTAAATAAAGATTTAGGCCTTTTTTAATATCGTGCAAATCCCTCGTTCTACTATTATGATTTTAGCTCTTTCAATTCTAATGGGGTTTTCAGTAATTACGTTCTTTTCAATTTTTTCTGATGTTCAGTCTGAATCTAAAACATTTGTAACTCATTCAGGTGCAATTGTCCAAACTTCGGGTGAAATTTTAGATCCTCTTTACACTGCCTCTACTGTGGAGTTTGATCCAATGGAATATTTGAGAGATTTCAATTATGGAAAAGTTTCAAAATTACCTGATGGGACAACTTTGAGAGAATACACAATGGTTGCTGAAGATGATAAAATTATGGAGGTATCTCCTGGTGTATTCTATAATGTTTGGACTTACAACGGAACTGTTCCTGGTCCAACTATTAGGGCAACAGAAGGTGATCTTTTACGAATTAAATTCATCAATAATGGCGATAAACAACACACGATACATTTTCATGGAATTCATCCTGCTGAAATGGATGGGGTTTTTGAATCCGTGGGTGCAAACGGAGGACAATTTATTTATGAATTTACTGCTGGTCCTGTTGGAGTACATCCATATCATTGTCATGTTATGCCTCTAGAGGAACATATCGTTCATGGCCTATACGGTGTATTCATTGTTGATCCTAAAGAAGAACGTACACCAGCTGATGAAATGGTAATGGTGTTAAATGGATTGGATACTGATTTTGATACAGAAAACAATTTCTACGCTGCAAACACTATTCCTTTTTACTATCAGCACCATCCAATTCAAATCAATACGGATGAACTAATTAGAATTTATGTTGTTAATATGGTTGAATTTGATCCAATAAACAATTTTCACCTTCATGGAAATCTATACAAATATTATCCTACGGGAACTGACCTTGTACCTTCATTTTATACTGATATGATCACTTTATCTCAAACTGAACGTGGAATTATGGAATTTGTATATGATTATCCTGGAAAATATCTATTTCATGCTCATAAGGTAGAGTTTTCAGAAAAAGGCTGGGTAGGGATATTTCTAGTAGATGACAGTCAAGATGAAGATATTCAGGAATCTGGCTATGGAACTTAGTAATAATTCTTCAAAAGTAAAAGTAATTGCAAGTGGATTAATTCCATTTCTTTTTGTGGTTCTGTTGATGGCCTATATTTTCGGACCTGGGGCAGAATTATTAGATTTTGGAATAATATTACCTGAAATTACAATTGAAAAAATAGATTTTGTTGATTCTGAAATTCAGGCAACTGTCAGAAACACTGGACATATGCCTGTTGAAATAGTTATGGCTGATATCAATGATAGAATTCAACCTGCTGCAGTTGAACCTGATAGATTTTTAGAAAGATTTGAAACCGCTCTAGTTAGAATCCCTTTTGAATGGAATGAAGCAGAGCCATACACTATTGGTATTACTGTTGAGGATGGAACAAGATTCGAAAAAGAAATTAATGCAGCTGCTCCTGCATTAGAACTATCTTTAGATCTTGCAATATTTTTTGCAATTATTGGAACATATGTTGGAATTATTCCAGTTATGATTGGATTATTATGGCTTCCATTTATCAAAAGAATTAGTAAACAAAAATATCATTTCTTTTTGGCATTGACTGTCGGTTTACTACTTTTCTTAGCTATAGATTCTATTGAAGAAGCAATTGAAGTTTCTAATCAAAATTTAGCTGATAGTTTCAATGGAACATTACTTATTACAACAGTGACCGTATTATCATTTCTTGTATTATATTATTCAGGAAACAAACTTGTTGAAAAAGCAGGCTCTTCAAAATTCACAAAACCTGTTGCCATTGCTTTAATGATATCCATTGGAATTGGATTACATAATTTTGGAGAAGGACTTGCTATAGGTGCAGCACTTGGAATGGGATCAATTGCATTTAGCACCTTTCTAATTGTAGGATTTGCTTTGCATAATACTACAGAGGGTATTGCCATTGCTGCACCCATGTCAAGAGGAAAGTTAATGATTGGAAAACTTGTCGCCATGGGAATAATTGCTGGCAGTCCTGCCATTTTTGGAGCTTGGATCGGCGGCTTTGTTTACTCTCCTTTCACATCAGTAATATTCTTGGCTGTAGGTGCAGGCGCAATCTTTCAAGTAATTGTTGTTATTATGAAATGGATTCAAGAAGAAAATGACCGAAATCTTTCTACTATTGCTGTGGTATCTGGGATTGGCGTTGGAATGTTAGTGATGTATTTGACCGGTGTTTTGATCTAGTTTGGTTCTGGATGAATAGTAATTACAGAATTTTTAATTTCCGTTCTAATAATATGCTCAATTTCTGATGTCAAATCATGAACTTTTTCAATTGACCAATCTTTGTTAAATGAACAATCAATATCTATTTTGAGAATATTCTCAAATTTCAAGGATACTATTCTACCTATTTTCATAATGCCTGGGTATTTTTCTAATATGGTTTTGATTCTTTCTTCAGTTTCAATATCTTCTATGTTGATATTTTCTGGAACTGTCACAAATGGTTCAAGATGAATAGTGGCATGTGAAATTTCTGGAATCTGCTCTTGAATTTTTTCCTCTATTATTTCTGAAATTTTATGTGCTAATGATAAATTGATTCCTCTATCGACCATTACGTGTAAATTAGAATATGTCTTATTCTTTGTTTTATGGGTAGTTACATTATGAACTCCTTTAACGCCGTTTACACTTTTTGCAATTTCTAAGATTTTTGCATCTAATGGAACGTTTTTCCAATTTGGTTCAAAATGAATGGTAGTTGAAGCACTTGGGATTTTATTTTTTATATTTTTTTCAACCCTGTCGCTAATTTCATGGGCTTTTTCAAAACTTGTATCTCCTCTTAATGAGATGGTAACATCGGCAAAAATAGTGTCACCCGATCTTCTCATTAGAATTGAACCTGTATCAACTACGCCTTCTGTTGACATTGAAATTTCTTTGACATTTTTTACAAGTTCTGGAGATATCACATCAGTCAAATCTAATGCTGTTTTGTATACTAATTTCACACTTAGTACTGCCAATAAAATTCCTAGAATTAATGCTGCAATAAAATCTCCAAAATACACACCATATGATACTAACACAATTCCTGCAATTGCAACTATTGTGGAGCCAAGATCCATAAATGCATGATAAAAATCAGCTTTCAAAGTAGCGCCGCCAATTTTTTTAATAGATCTTCTCAAAAGAATAATTCTGAAAAAATCAATTCCTATTGTGTATAGCCCGCCAATTATTGCAAACAATCCTGGCAAGATATTTGGTGGCGGGCTTTGCAATCTGTTGATAGATTCATAGATAAAAAAACAAGCAATTAGAAAAATTGCTATTCCTCCAATTAGTCCTCCCAATGATTCAATTTTCCCATGACCATACGTATGATCTGCATCTGGCGGTCTGATTGCCAATCTTGCAGCTAAAAGTAAAACAAGAGTTACAACACTGTCTAACAATGCATGAATACTGTCCGTGATTAGTGCTAGACTGTTAGAAATTAACCCAAAAATTAATTCAACTAAAAATGCTGAAAATATGGCTAAAAGTGAAATCTGTAAAACTTTGGTTCTTTGAACAAACATTTTCCTTCTTTTTTGATAATATGGATCATGTATTACCGTTTTCTAAGAAGCATTCATGCGACAATGTTATTTGTGATAAAATTTGGATTTTGATTGTGTTGGATGGGAAATTTTTCAGTTTAGTGGCAACTTTCTCTATATTGTTACTAATTCCGATTATTGATGCAGAAGCATCAAGTAATCCAAACTTGTTTGTATCTGCTGAAAATTCAAAATTTGACAATCATTTTGCTGGTTCTATGGTGATCGAAGTTGTAGTAATTGATCCAAATCTGTCTGATACTGGTGAGGGCAAAGGAGAACCTGATGTTACAATTAATGGAAAATCTTTGCGAATGGTGCAGGCAACCGATGGAAATTGGTATGCATATTTTGCAAATGCAAACAAGGCCAAAGAAGCTGATTCTACGGTTGGTAAAGGTGGAGAAGGGCTTGATTTTGGAGTTTTTTGTAGTAGAGATACATCCTCCTCTGTAATGGGCATCACTCTTTCTGAAACTGACGGTTTTGCAATCCCTAGAACTGTATCTGGTTCAACTAACGGTAATACTTCTTTTTCTCAATGCACTGCTTCTCCAACTGCTACTTCTAATTTGAATAATGTAGTTAGAAATCCAAAATCCATTAATACAAATTCAAATATTTCTCCCGGCCAAATCGGATTAAATCCAAATGCATGGCCATTGATACAACTTTTTTCATTTGATAACATTATCATTCAATACAATCCTGCTGGTCCATCACAACAAGTTTCATTAGATTATGATGAAATTCAAAATATCTCTATGTCTCTTGACAGGGTTCTTTATCCAAACAATGCAGAAGTTTTCTTAACTGTAAATGATTTTCAATTAAATCAAGATCCAACTGATGTGGATTCTTGGACCTTTGATGTAGGATCAACACCTTCTACATTTTATCAGGCATATGATGATTCTGGCTCTACTTCTGCAAATGGTAATGTTGGATTAGTAGATTTAGTTCCACACCTTTCAAATATCGGATTTGAAGATAATGGACGACTTTCTGTAAATCAAAACTCTGTTATTAAATTACAATCAAATGATAAACAACCAAGTACCAGCGTTTCAGATGGTACTATCACATATTCGGAAATAATTACATTAGTTGAAGACGATCCTAATTCTGGTATCTTTGATTCTGGAGATGACAATGATCGATCCACTTTGGGAATTTTAGATGATGCTCCGAGAGGACAATCTGGGTCTATTACATATAATAAAAAATCTATCTCTGTTCTTACTGGTTCATCTACTGCAAACATTGCATTAAATCCATCATTGATTATTGGTGATGGTTCCCAATCCTTGAAACCTGGAACAAAATATCCTGTGATTTTAGTAGATCCTGATCAGAATATCAATTCAGAATCAAGGGATCATTTAGATTCATTTAGAGATACTTCGATAATTCCGACTCTAAAAATTGGAAAACCGGCCACTCTTGGAAAATCTACAAATATCAAATTCTTTACTACATCCACTGATTCTCTAACACTTGGGGTTTTGGCAAATTCTGATATACCTGATATAAATTCCGCACGCCTGATAATTGATACATCCATTGTTCCTAATGGTCCATTTGAGAAGATATCTATGAATTTAGGATTTCATGCTTCTACATTACAATCTCTACTAATTGATTCATCTGCATCTGATTCTGATGGCACAAATTGGATAAATTATGATTTGAGATCATTTTCAAATGATCTTGGAATATCTGATTTTTCTGATACAACTTTGGAATTATCTTTTGGTACAATTGGAACCTCACCTGTTACCATTATTCATAAAGGTGATTTGACAAAATCTTCTGGTTTTATACAAATTGATGATTCTGACGTTCAATCAATATTTGCAAAAAGCGGTCCTGTTTTTCTTGTAATTAATTTTGATTCCACTGATGATTCCGGCAGTGTTGGAAATATTTCTAATGAAATTCATTCTCAGCCAATAATGATTGATTTCTTTTCATTTGGACTTGTAAATTCAAATGATGTAAACAATTCTATTTATCGTTTTGAATTAGAAGAGACTTCTGATAATTCATCTACATTTGATGGGACTTTGGAATATTCTGTTGCAAATCAATTAAATATTCTGGATCCTGAATTTATTAAAACTGTACAAACAATTGATGATCAAATCAAATTCATTGTTACCGATAGATTAGTAGATGATAAGGGAATCACAATTTCATATTCTGATCTTGATGCATCTGGAGTTTTCACAACATCATCTACAAAAAGTGAAGCAAATACAAGTTCTGGCATACTGTCTTCAAATTCGCAATCTTACCGCTTTGGACAACCTGTAACTATTACAGTAAAAGATCCTGATCTTAATTTAAAAAATGACTTGGTAGATATTTATTTTACAGTTAATGATCCAAACTCTGAAAATGTTGATACTGTAGGAAAAGATGGAATAATTTTACTTGAAGTTTTAATCAAAGACATTCGTTACAAACGTTGTACCATTGATAGTGTTGAATATGGCGGTTTAGGCGCAAGTGGTTTCACTCTTGTTGAAACTGGACCTAGTACTGGCATTTTTGAGGGAGTTTTCAAAATGCCTTCAAAAATATGCAACAAATCTGGAACTGAATTAATCTCTTCAGCCGGAGGCAGTCTTGATGCAAAATATTATGATTCACGTGATAACTTTGGCAATCCTAATACTTTTAGTCTGTTGAGAAGTTATTCTCCATCGTTTTTTAGTGCTCCACAACTAAGCTCTTATGAAATTACAAAACCAACCTCTGGACAAGTTGAGGAAATTATTCTTTCAGGAAGCATAGATAATCATCGAAGAGGAATTCCTATGAATGTAGTTATTACAACACCTGATGGGCAAACTCAAAACTTTGGTGCAACATTATCTAGCGGAGGAAATTACAAATCTGTTATTTCAATAAATGAAAATTCTTTGTCAGGTGTTTATCGTATTGATCTTTCTCATAATGATTCGTTTGTAAAATCAATATCTTTTGTTGTTACAAACCCCTCAATTCCTGATTGGATCAAAAATAACGCAAAATGGTGGTCTTCAAATTCCGTATCTGATTCTGAATTTATTGATGGAATTGAATATTTGATCGAAGAAGGGTTGATCACAATTTACCCTGGCTCATCCATCTCTATTTCTGAACCGGAAATTCCTGATTGGATCAAAAATAACGCAAAATGGTGGGCAAATGATCAAATCTCTGATGAAGATTTTGTAAAATCAATTCAATACTTGGTCAAAAAAGGTATCATTAGAATATAATCTGGTCAATATTTCTTTCATTGAAAATATAAATACCTCAACTCATGAATCAAATTGAAAATGAGGCTAACTTGGCTCTTAGCATTTGCATTGTTATCTATTACAATTTTATCATATGGTATGGGCGATGTTGCTTTTGCAACTAGTGACCCTAACCCTGCATTACCAATATCTACTAACACTGAAATTTATTCAAATGGTGCATCTGTAACTATTTCTGGGAATGTCAAAGACTATGATTCTTCATCTGGAAAAGGACTAACTTTTATCGTTACTTCACCTGACAATAACATTGTAACCATTGGCCAATTAACCCCAAATTCTGATGGTTCATTTACAAAAAGTTTCGTCGCCGGTGGCCCACTTTGGAAAAATAACGGAGATTACAATATTGAATTTCATTACGGTGCAGATCATTCAAAAGTTTCAATAAATTATGTTGGTGGAGAGCCAGTAATTTCTAAACCTACAACCACACCAAAACCAACACCTGAGCCAGAACCAGAACCAACACCTGAGCCAGAACCAGAACCAACACCTGAGCCAGAACCAGAACCAACACCTGAGCCAGAACCAACATGTGGGGCTGGAACCCAATTAGTAAATGGAATTTGCCAAGTAGTGAAAACTGAAGAACCAAAAGGTGGCGGTTGTTTAATTGCAACAGCTGCATATGGCTCTGAATTAGCACCACAAGTTCAATTCCTTAGAGAAATTAGAGATAATACTGTAATGAGTACATCAACTGGTGCAGCATTCATGTCTGGATTTAATCAATTATACTATTCATTCTCACCAACAATTGCTGATCTGGAAAGAGAAAATCCAATGTTCCAAGAAGCAGTTAGAGCATTTATCACTCCGATGATTTCAACATTGTCTATCATGACTTTGGCTGATGATGGTTCAGAAGCAGAAGTTTTAGGATTGGGTATTTCTGTCATTGCTTTGAACTTGGGAATGTACATTGCAGCACCTGCATTAATTGGATTCAAAGTTAACAAAATTATCAAATCAAGAAAATAATTCAATTTCACTCTAGGTTATTATACTGAAACTCCTTTTGATATTTCATGCATATGGAATATGAAGAATTTGAATCTGTTGAAGATTTTCTAATGTATATGGCATCAGCTGCTCCGCCAATGAAAAATACACTCCCAATTAATTCATACAAAGATTATGTAATGTCTTTTATTCCACTTAGTCCTGCCACTGGAGAGACATATCTTATGCTTTATGCAAAGGGTTCACTTGAACCTGGAATTTATGAATTCGACGTATCGTCAAAATCTTTCAAAAAAGTTGAATCCATTGAGAGGGCAGACAAAGTTTACTTTATTTGTATAACTCCAAAACGAAATACTATAGCTGATATTGCTATTGAAAATCTATAATTTCTTTGTTTGAATTTTTGGTGCAGTCACAGATCTGCTTCTTGCATATTTGTCGATAATTTCATCTGGTGTTCTTCCGTTGAAAAGATCTTTGCATAATCCTCGCAAATATCTCATAATCGCCCAAGTCCCTGCTTTAAGAATCCCGTACATGAACACTTTCATTGGTCCACCATATGTCTTGTTTCTAAGAATAATCGGAATGATGTCGTTAATTACTCGTAAGTTATTTTCCCAACATTTCCAAAATAGTGTAAATTGTGCTTCGTTCAAATTTCCAAAATGCATTGAATTCTTTTCACTAAAATCTTGGTAAAGTAAAGGAGCCACTAAACCTCTAAAGTTCATTTCTCTAAAGTCACTCATCATATCTATGGTATATTGAACATCATCAGGTGTTTCATCAGGCCAACCAATAATGATTGTGGCAGCTGGGAACCAATGATTTTCATTTAGAATTTTTGCTCCTTCTCTTACTACACTTCCCCATTCTTCAGGTGCAAATGGCTTTGTCTTAACTCCAAGGTGTTTTTTTACCATTGCTGGTGATACTGTTTCAATTCCAAGGTTAGTTGCAAGCCATCTTCCTGTTTTATCTTGTTCATTAACATGAGAAATTTGTTGCATCAATATAGGATCTGCTGCGACTGCTGAAAATGTCATATGTGTAGTTCCAATAAAGTTTGCACCTAGTCCTTTTAGTCCTTTCCACAAATCAACAATTGCATCTCTGTTTGGAACAAAGTCTCTGTTGTCACATCCATAAAGCAGCATTTCATCAGAATGTAACCATATGGAGTCAAATCCATAATCTAAGTTAGTTTTAGCTTCATGTTGTAATCTTTCTAATGGGAGATCTTTCTTTGATCTTTTGTTTACGTCACAAAAGTCACACCCTCTTCCACAACCGCGCATTGCTTCAATTAATGAATTAATTGTGGGTCCTTCGATTACTGGAATATTTTCAAGATTTCTTACAAAACAATGCATTAGCTCTGGTGCATCATTTTTTTCTAAGTCTTGGAACAAATCTACTGCTAATTCATCTGCTTCTCCAACCACAACTGTGTCAATTCCATGTATTTTCATTCTGTCTGATTTTGCTAATTCCCATGCTCCATTACCTCCTACTACAACTTTGAAATCATATTTCTTTTTTAACTGAATAATATCTGCACACATTTTTTTGAATTTCATTGCAACGTAAGATAATTTTTCTGGGGACATTGTTGTAGTAACTGGGGCCATTCCTAATGGATCCATTACATTAATTCCTACGACTTTGGTATCTGGGCCTATTGATTTGTTAAGCATTTCTGGATGAGCCATGAATACGTCTTCTCTTTTGTACCCTCCTTGAATCAATGAACTCTCAATTCTTCTTAATCCTACTTGGGCAACTTTTACTTCCCCTGTAACTGGGTCCGTTTCAACTGAAGGACAGAATACTTTATCAAAAACCCATTCAGGTAGAACCTCATATGGACCACATGCAATAAATCCGTAAAGGAAATTTCCTCTATAATTTGTCATTAAACTACGATCAGCAGTAAGTACAATACGTTTGCCAGCCAATTACCCACCTTCTTTTTAGTATCTTATATATGATTTACGAGCAGGGAGTCTAAAATCCTAACCTTGATAATTTTTTTTAATTGCCCTGTTGGCAATATTTGCAGCTATCCCTCCTGCAGCTATCCCATTATCGATATTTACAACTGATAATCCTAGAGAACAACTTTGAAGCATTGATGCAAGAGCAGCTATTCCTTTTTCTCCATATCCATATCCTACTGAAGTTGGAATGCCTATGATTGGAATGTCTACTAATGTTGATACAAGTGTAGCTAACGCACCTTCCATTCCTGCTGCAACTATGATGCAATCCACATCTTCATTTATCATTTTTTTAAGAATTGGAAATACTCTTTGAATTCCTGCTACTCCTACATCATAACTTGTAATACATTTACAATTCATTGCTTCACACATTAATCTTGATTCCTCTGCAACTCCAATATCTGATGTACCTGCAGTCATAATTCCTATTTTTCCTCCATGAAATTTAATTGGTTTTTTAAATAATAGTAATGACGATGAATTTTTTCCAGTTTTGATTTTTACTTTTAATTTCTTAGAAAAGGATAATATTTTTGGATGATCTTCTTTCTTAATTCTTGATATTATTACTGAATTTGTCTTTTCCAGCGTTTTTTTAACAATTTTTTTAATCTCATCTAGTTCTTTTGTTTCTGCAAAAATCACTTCTGGAATCCCTCTTCTCTTTCTTCTGTTTATGTCGATTTTAGCAAATCCTTCTACTTCTTCAATAGAATATAGTGACAAAAGTTTTTTTGCATTATTTACTGAAATTTTTCCTTTTTTTAATGACTCTAAAATTTCGTGAATTTCCATTGATGAATTTTATTTCCTAGTCTAAAAAAATGCTTAGATCTCAATGCCTGCGATGGCACTCTTTACGCTTTGAACTGCTTTATCAAAGACTTGCTTTTCTTCATCATTTAGGTCTAATTCGATAATTTTTTCTACACCTTTCTTTCCGATGATTGCTGGAACTCCTATTGTGACATCTGAGTGACCATACTCTCCATCAAGATAAGTTGCAACTGGAATGACTTGTTTTCTATCTCTTACAACTGATTCAACAATTGCAGAGATTGCATTTCCTGGAGCGTGAACTGTAGCTCCTTTCAATTCAATTACTTTGGCTGCAACTTGTTTTGTATTTAGAACCAACTCATCTAATTTTTCTTTTGGAAGAAAAGATGATAAAGGAATTCCAGACACTGATGAAAATCTTGGCAATGGTAACATGTTTTCTCCATGTTCTCCAATTACTAGTGCTCTAATAGAATCCCGTGAATGTCCAGTTGCTTCATGAATAAATTGTCTAAATCTTGATAAATCGAGCATTCCTCCCATTCCAAACACTCTACTTCTGTCAAATCCTGAAACCTTGTAAGTAATGTAAGCCATAGGATCAAGTGGATTTGTTACTGGAATTATCATAGAGTCATCTGCATACTTTTTTACATTTTCTACTACGCTCTTTACAATTGATGCGTTTATTTTTAAAAGGTCCATTCTAGTCATTCCGGGTTTTCTTCCAGAACCTGCTACTACTACAACTACATTTGATCCCTTCATATCTGCAAAATTGTTTGAACCTTTTACTTCAACATCAATTCCTTGTTCAGACAACATGTGATTGATATCCATTGCTTCTCCTTGAGGAAGTCCTTCAGCTACATCAAGTAATAATATCTGATCATCTAATCGCTTTAAAGCTGAGAATAATGCTGCATCTCCACCTACTTTACCTGAACCAATTATAGTAATCATGAAAATTGGTGTTGATTTTGAATAATTAAATCTAATGAAATTCGTGAATTATTAGTCGAATTTATAAGCATTTTTGATAATTTTTAATCATGGTTCTTGTAATTGATCCTCAGATTGCAGGCATATCTGGAGATATGCTTCTTTGTTCATTAGTGGATCTTGGTGCTGATAAAAATAAGATTATTTTAGGAATCAAACAATCAGAAAAATTTCTTTCTAATTCTACGATAAAAAAAATTGATTTTGAAAAAATTCAAAAACATGGAGTTCAAGCACTTCATCTAGTTTTAGAAATTGATGAAGATGTTCATGAAAGAAAAGGTTCTGAAATTAAAATTGCAATTCTCAAATCTGTTCAAGAAATTAAATTATCTGCTAAAGCTACGTCTTTTGCTGAATCATGTATTGATACACTAATTTCTTCAGAATCAACAATTCATGGAATTTCTAAAGAATCCGTTCATTTTCACGAAGCATCAAGTATTGATACTCTAGTGGATATTGTTGGAATTACAATTGCGTTAGAAGATTTAGGGTTATTTGATGAAAAAATTCTTTGTTTGCCTGTTGCAGTTGGAGGTGGTTCTGTAACATTTTCACATGGTACAATGTCAAATCCTGCAAGTGCTATTCTTGAGATTTTCAAAAATTCAAATTTGGAAATTAAAGGAAACAATGCAAATGAGGAACTCACGACTCCAACTGGGGCCTGTATTTTGGTAAATTTGGCTGATGAATCTGTACAATATTACCCTCAATTAAAATTAAAATCCATTGGGTATGGTGCAGGACAAAAAGATTTTGAAACTTTTTCTAATGTCCTAAAACTTGTAAGAGGAACTGACAATGATTTTGAAATGGATTCTGTAAAAATCCTTGAAACAAATGTCGATGATGTTTCAGGCGAAATTTTGGGAAATTTGATTGAAAAAGTTATGGGAAAAGGAGCACGAGATGTCTCAATTTATCATGGAATCACAAAGAAAGGCCGACCTACAAATCTTGTATCTGTAATTTGCACTAGTGAAACTGTTGATGAAATTATGGACTTACTGGTATTGGAAACTGGCACTTTGGGAATTAGAATTTCAGATTCTAATCGATTTATTGTTCCTAGAACAAACCATACTGTTTCCATTACTTTGAATGATCAACTATTTCATGTTCACTACAAAAAATCATCATTTAAAAGAAAAATTGATTTTAAAATAGAGTTTGATGATTTGAAAAAAATCTCTAATGTTCTTGATAAATCAATTAAAGAAACAGAAGTATTATTGAGAAAAGAAATTGAAAAATTGGAGATTCATAAATGACGAAACTTGATGAACTTGTAAATTGGTTTGATGATAAAAACAAAGTCATTATTGCACTTTCTGGAGGTGTTGATAGTGCTCTTGTTGCATATGCTGCATTTCAAAAACTTGGAAATTCTGCTATTGCAGTAACTGCTGATTACAAGACTTTGTCTAAAGAAGAACTAGAAACATCTAAACAAATTTGCTCAGAAATAGGAATTAACCAGATCTTTTTAGACTATAGTGAACTTGAGAATGAAGATTTTACAAAAAATGACTCCAATCGATGTTTTCATTGTAGGATGGAATTAGGGGAACATCTCGTAAATGTGGCAAAAGAGCACAATGTGGAGATTATAGTTGATGGGACTAATGTTGATGATTTAGGTGATTATAGGCCTGGAATTGAAGCATTAAAACAAAATGGCATTAGAAGTCCTCTTGTAGAAACTAATTTCTCAAAATCCCAAATTAGAGAATCTGCCAAAATGATTGGATTATCTGTATTTGATAAACCATCAAATTCTTGCTTGGCTTCACGAATTCCATGGGGTCAAAGAGTAACTGCTGAAAAATTAATCCGAATAGAATTCGGTGAAAATATTGTTAAACAGCTCACAAAAGTAAAACAAGTTAGAGTTCGTGATATTAACGGTTCTGCAAAAATTGAAGTTGAAAAACAAATGTTATCTAGATTTGATGAACTTATCTTAAAACAAATTACTGAAAAATTAAAGATGATTGGTTTTACTTCTGTTGAAGTTGATCCGGAAGGGTATAAACCTGGAAAAATTAATGTGATTGCAGATTGATATATCTAGATAACGCTGCATCTACTCAAATTCATGATGATGTTTTAGATTCAATGTTGCCATACCTTAAAGAACAATATGGCAATGCCTCATCTATTCATAGATATGGTAGATTGGCAAAAAAGGCTATTGAAAAGGCTAGAAAGCAAATTGCATCCTTGATTAATGCTGATCCTTCTGAAATTTTACTTACTTCTGGTGGTACTGAATCAAACAATACTGTATTGAGAGGAATTCCAATTGATGTTTCATCTAACCAAATTATCACATCTCTAATTGAACATGATGCGATTTTAGAGCCTTGTAAGAAATTATCTCAAAACGGATTTGATCTTGATTATTTGCCTGTAGATAAATTTGGAATGGTTGATCCGTTGGAATTAAAAAACCACATATCTGATAAAACTTGTCTTGTTTCTATTATGTTTGGAAATAATGAAGTAGGGACAGTTCAAAAAATTTCTCAAATTGCTAAAATATGTAATGAACACAAAATACCCTTCCACACAGATGCTGTACAAGCAGTTGGCAAAATCCCTATTGATGTCAAAGAACTAGGCATAGATTTACTATCTATTTCATCTCATAAACTTCATGGTCCTAAGGGGATAGGTGCATTATTTATTAAAAATGGTATTGTCATTGATCCTGTGATTTTAGGGGGTGGTCAAGAACATGGATTACGTTCTGGTACTGAAAATGTTGCTAATATTGTTGGGTTTGGAAAAGCATGTGAAATTGCTAAAAACAATTTAAATGAAAATATTCAATATGTTTCTAAACTTCGTGATATTTTAATTGAAAAAATATTGCATGAAATTCCCGAAGTAACTTTGAATGGTGATCCTCAATCTAGATTGCCAAACAATGCTCATTTTACTTTTCTTGGTGTTAATGGAGAAGATCTTATTATCAAACTTGATGAATTTGGGATTGCGGCTTCTACGGGTTCTGCATGTTCTGTTAATACCCAAAGGGCCTCACATGTTTTACAGGCAATGGGATTTTCTCATGAACAGATCACAGGTTCTCTTAGATTGACGATGGGGGTGTTCAATAATGAAAAAGAAATTGAAGAAACTGTAATTTCACTAAAAAAAATAGTTAAAGAATTAAGATCATTTTCTCCATTTAAAGAAAAATATTCCTTTGAAGCTAAAACTTAAATGGTAATTTGAAATTTATTTCTAGCAATTACAACTGTTGCCATAATTCCTATGATTAAAACCATCATTGCAACTGTGCCAAATTCTGGAATTACATAAGTTCCAATTATTTCAATATCTGAATCACCTTGTTCAAATTCAATTGATATTGTTCTAGAATCTCCACCCACATTTGAGATTTCTCCGTAATTCACTTCGATCCCATCTATTAGAATTATGAATTTGTCATCTTTACCGTCTTGTTTTTCTGCACCTATGAATTCTCTTGGTAGTTCTAGTGTGATAACTCCTTCATCTGTAGATTCGATTTGTACTATTAATGCAAAGATATCTGAATCTACTACCATGTCTTTGATGGCGGCTCCTTTGATAGTATATTTAACATCAAAAGTTCCGTGACTTCCTGCATCTACTTCAAAATTGGTTGTTGTTGTTACGTCTGATTTTGGTGTATAACCGAACTCTGATTCTGCAATGTTTCCTTCTCCATATGACACTCTAACTGTATAATCTCCTGATTTTTTCCATAGTGGACCTTCTGCAATTACTGTATGTGAATAACTTCCGTCTTGTGCTATGGTAATCTGTGCAATATCTATCAAATTCCCATCATTAAACAATTGTAGTGTTGCAGGGGTACTTCCTACTATTGTAGTTACTTGTCCTGAAATTACAATTGTGTCTCCTTCATCGTATTGGTTATCATCTGTTTGAACTGAAATTAGAGATGATTCTGCAAATGCTGAACTCATTGAAATTACTGATAATAAAATAATACTAAATAATATTCTAGAATCCACAAATTTCACAATGCCCCGTTTGTATATTTCCTTTACTATTAAAAAATGAAAAAATGAAAAAAGTTGTGTGACTTTTAATATCTTGGTATAATGCTAAGTTTTGATTTTGCAGATACTGCAATTATTGAGATAATTGCTACTGCTAGAATCATAGCTGCGATTGTACCAAATTCTGGAATCACAAAGGTACCTAAAATTTCAATTTTCTCAGCGCCTGCTAGGAACTTTACTGTTACTTTGTTTGCAACAATTTCAACATCATCCCATTCTTGTCCATCTACTAGTACCATGAAGATACCATCTTGGACTGTTTTTGATGGACTTATTGTTAGGGTTCCATCATCTTTAGCGTTGATCATAATGACAATTGAATTGTCATCAGAATTGATGGTTGCACTAGTTACCATTCCACCTGAAATGCTAAATGGTACACATTGACCACTTGCAGATAATTCATTAACACTACATTGTTTTCCTGATGTTGGTGTTTGGTAGTTTGGTGCATATGCAACTCCACCTGTTAGTTTAACTTTGGCACTGTTGCTTTTTTCAGCACTACCATAGTTTACTTTAATGGTGTAGGTACCGTCGTATTTCCATATTGCACCTGCTGTGTTTATTGTTGTCTTAAAACTTCCATCGTCTGCTACAACGAGTTGATCAATTGTAACGATAGAGTTTAGAGGACTAGTCACAGTTAGTGTAACTGGAAACCCAGATGTATTTGCTACTTGGCCTTCTACTATAATCATGTCACTATGCCCATACTCTGTTTTGTCTGTCCAAACAGATACTGGTATTGCACTTTTGAGTGCATTTGATGCCATTACTTTGGCATCTTCCATAGAACAGCCAACACATGCTGGATTTGTTTGAGCATATGCTGATGACACGGTTAAAGTACCGACTGCAGTCAAAATGGCTAGTAGCGCGAACGTCGTACGGTTGTTCATCTTGTTGCGATTTACACCCGTCTCTATTTATGTATATTTAAAAATGAGAAAAAAGTTGTGTAACTTTTAGTATCTTGGAATAATACTTAGTCTTGATTTTGCAGATACTGCAATTATTGAGATAATTGCTACTGCTAGAATCATCATTGCAATTGTACCAAATTCTGGTACTACAACTCCGTCCTTAATGTCTACTTCAGCTGAAGCAGTATATTTTGGATCGTCAAATTGTTGTACATTTACAGTGTAAAATCCATTCTGTTTCCATAATGGTCCACCGACTTTGATTTCTGCAGCAAAGTTTCCATCAAGCATTGGTGATATTTGAGCCACTTTTACCACATTTCCATTTGGTGAAATTACTTTCAATGTGATGTCTTGACTTACTCTATCAGTTATTCCTGTAACCTCGAACATTGAAGAACCATTCTCGATAATTATTGCATCAAGCATAAGTCCTGCATCTGTTGCAGCATTGTTTTCGTTTGGTGTGAATATTGCTTCCATATTTGATTCTGTTATGGAAGTTCTTTCAGCCATACCATTTACTACTTCAACAAGCACATTTAGTGTGTATAATGAATTATTTCCTATACCTTGCATTGCTGTAATTTTATAAAGTCCATCCTCGGTCCATGTTTTTCCGATTTTGAATTCTTTTACAAAAGTACCATCGCTGTCTGGTGAAAGTTGACCGATTTCTACCACATTCATACTTGGAGATGTTACTCTGAATGTAACATCTGTAAGAGTTGAAACTGTTTTACCCATAACGGTAATTGTGGTTGAGCCTTTATCGGCTGTTGCTGTGATCGACATCCCTTGACTTTGTTGTGCAAAAGCATCTTGCTGAATTGAGGTCATTGAAACTAATGACAGTGCCATGAGGGCGATTGCCATAGATGTTGTAGAACGTTTAAAATTCATACTAATTTTATCCAACATTATTGTTATTTATGTATATTTAAAAATGGAAAAAAGATGAAATTTAGTATCTTGGTATAATACTAAGTTTTGATTTTGCAGAAATTGCAATTATTGAGATAACTGCTACAGCAAGAATCATAGCTGCAATTGTACCAAATTCTGGGACTACAAATGTACCGATTATTTCAATCTCTTCAGCCCCTGCTGGGAATGCAATGGTGAGTATTCTGTCTGTTGATGATGTTGTTTCATCAAAGTCTACTTCTTCTCCATCAATTAAGACGAAAAAGTCGTCATCTTGACCATTCATTGTTGCATCCAATATGGATCTAGGGATTGTGAGTGTTAGTGAACCATCGCTTGTAGCATCAATAGATATGATTAGTGAATTTGCTTCCACATCAGGCATGATACTTAATAATTTTCCGCCTGTAATTTCATATCCTATCAAATCACTAGAACCTTCAACTGAAACTGTTGTATCAGTTATAGATGATGGACCTTTAGTTGGAATACCTGTAGATCCGCCGAATTCGAATGATGTTGTTGCTACACGATTTTGTGTTCCATAAGTGACTTCAACTGTATAACTTCCAGATGTTCTCATTGTTCCACCTGCTGTGATTTCAGTACTGAATTTTTTATCAGCACCCACTGTCAGTTGAGCAAGAGCAACAATTGCATTGTCATTCTTAACTATCAAACTTACTGGAGTTCCTGAATATAGATCTCTTACTTCACCTGTTACTAAGATGATGTCTCCTTCTGAATAGGAAGACTTGTCTGTAGTAACAACAATCGAGCTTTGTATTTGTCCAAATGCTGGTAACATACCAATACTTGCAAATAAAATTGCAGATAGGGCAAGCACCGTCAAATGTGATTTCATTATTTCTAGGCCAAAATTTGAACTATTTAAGGTTGTGCAAAAATTTATTGACAAAATAGAAAAAAGACTGTTTTCTGACAAATTTAAAATTACATATATATTAACCAGAACGCGAATTTTTTACAGTTTGTGTGTATTATTTCCTGTTACATTTAATGTTCGTCATGGAGGGTTTGTAAATGGCAACTAAGAAAAATCAAGTCCTAGTACCTGATCATATCTATGTGCCAAAACATGAAATTATGACTAAACAAGAAGGTGAGGAAGTTTTAAAAAAATACAATTGTAAGCCAACTGAACTACCGTTAATTTTTGCCAACGATCCTGCAATTTTGGGGCTTGGTGTAAAACCTGGAGATATGATCAAGATTACTAGAATAAGTTCAACTGCTGGTGAAAGTCTGTATTATCGATATGTGGTGGAAGTCTAAATGGCAGATCCTTCAACTAAAAGATGGCCAGTAATTCAAGACATCTTAAAACGTGAAGGTATTGCACGTCAACATCTAAACTCATTTGATGAATTTTTAGAAAGAGGACTTCAAAGTATCATTAATGAAGTTGGACAGATTGATATTGAAAATGCAGAATATCCTTACAAGATTCAACTAGGTAAAGTAAAACTTCAACAACCAAGAATGATGGAGCTTGATGGATCAATCACACACATTACACCAGCTGAAGCAAGATTGAGAAATGTATCTTATTCTGCACCAGTTATGATGGAAGCTAGTGTTGTAGAAGATGGAAAAATTTTAGAATCTAGATTTGTACATATTGGAGATGTACCAGTAATGGCAAAATCAAATGCATGTATTTTACACAATTTTTCTACTCAAAAATTAATTGAACACAGTGAAGATCCAAGTGATCCTGGTGGTTACTTTATCATCAATGGTTCAGAACGTGTAATTGTTGGATTGGAAGATCTATCTTATAACAAAATTATTGTTGATAGAGAAACTGTTGGTGGAAATATTGTTTTCAAAGCTAAAGTGTATTCTTCAATCGTTGGCTATCGTGCAAAACTAGAACTTGTTATGAAAAATGATGGGTTGATTGTTGCTAGAATTCCTGGATCTCCTGTTGATATTCCAGTTGTCACATTGATGCGAGCACTTGGATTGGAATCTGATAGAGAAATTGCATCTGTAGTTTCATTAGTTGATGATATTCAAAATGAATTGGAAGGCTCATTTGAAAAAGCAGGTGATGTCCCAACATCCAAAGATGCTATTGTTTACATCAGTAAAAGAATTGCACCTGGAATGTTAGAGGAATTCCAGATAAAACGTGCTGAGACATTACTTGATTGGGGACTTTTACCACATTTGGGTAAACATCCAGAAAATAGAAAAGAAAAAGCCCAGTTCTTGGGAGAAGCAGCTTGTAAATTATTAGAATTAAAACTTGGTTGGATTACGCCTGATGATAAAGATCATTATGGGAATAAAGTAATTAAATTTGCAGGACAAATGTTAGCAGATCTATTTAGAACTGCATTTAGAAATTTAGTTCGAGATATGAAATATCAACTAGAACGTTCTGGTCAAAAACGTGGAATTAATGCAGTTGCTGCAGCAATTCGTCCCGGAATTATTACTGATAAATTAAACAATGCTATTGCAACAGGTAACTGGGGAAGAGGAAGAGTTGGTGTTACCCAACTGCTGGATAGAACTAATTATCTTTCAACAATTAGTCATCTTAGAAGAATTCAATCCCCATTAAGTAGAACTCAACCAAACTTTGAAGCCCGAGATCTTCATGCAACTCACTTTGGAAGAATTTGTCCAAGTGAAACTCCTGAAGGTTCAAACTGTGGTTTGGTAAAAAATTTGGCTCTATCTGGAATTATTTCAGTAAGTGTACCATCTGAAGAAATTATAGAAAAACTCTATGATCTTGGAACTGTTCATTTCTTTGATGCAAAAGAAGATTTGAAAAAAGATGGAACTAGAATATTTGTTGACGGTAAATTAATTGGATATTACAAAGATGGTGGAGAGTTAGCACAATCCCTTAGAGAATTAAGAAGAAACTCCAAGATTCATCCTCATGTTGGAATCTCATTCCACAAATCCGAAATTGAAGGTTCGACAAAAAGATTGTATGTTAATTGTAATGCAGGTAGAGTATTACGTCCATTAATTATTATCAAAGATAACAAATCATTACTAACTTCTGAATTATTAGATAAAATTTCAAAGAAATTACTTTCTTGGACTGATCTTTTAAGAATGGGAATCTTGGAAGTTATTGATGCAAATGAAGAAGAAAATTGTTATGTCACTTTAGATGAAAAAGATACAAAGAAACATACTCACTTGGAAGTATTCCCACCATCAATATTGGGCGCAGGAGCTTCTATCATTCCATATCCTGAACATAACCAATCTCCAAGAAATACTTACGAATCTGCAATGGCAAAACAAAGTTTAGGATTTTCAACGCCTATGATGAATACAAGTACCTATGTTAGACAACACCTAATGTTATACCCACAAGTTCCAATTGTTAATACAAAAGCAATGAAGCTTTTGGGATTGGAAGATAGACCTGCTGGCCAGAATTGTATTGTTGCAGTATTACCATTTGATGGTTACAACATTGAAGATGCTATTGTCTTGAGCCAATCCTCTGTTGACAGAGGTTTAGGTAGAACTTTCTTCTTTAGAATTTATGATGCTGAAGCAAAACAATATCCTGGTGGGATGCGTGATAGCTTTGAAATTCCTAATGCTGAAGACAACATTAGAGGTTACAAAGGTGAACGCGCTTACAGATTACTTGAAGATGATGGTGTAGTTGCATCTGAATCTCCAGTTAAAGGTGGAGATATCTTGATTGGAAAAACAAGTCCTCCGAGATTTATGGAAGAGTATAGAGAATTCGAATCTTCTGGTCCATATAGACGAGATACTTCAATTGGTGTAAGACCTTCTGAAACTGGAGTAATTGACACTGTAGTTATGACTCAATCAAATGAAGGAGGAAAAATGTATAAGATTAGAGCAAGAGATATGAGAGTTCCTGAAATTGGTGATAAATTTGCATCAAGACATGGACAAAAGGGTGTACTTGGAATTTTAGCTAAAGCCGAAGATTTACCATATACTGCAAATGGAATGTCTCCAGATGTTTTGATTAATCCACATGCATTCCCTTCAAGAATGACAGTTGGAATGATGATGGAATCTATCTGTGGTAAAGCAGCTGCATTACGTGGAAAAAGATTTGATGGTTCTGCATTTGTGGGAGAAAAAATGCCTGAAGTTAAAGAAGTAATGGATGCACACGGTTTTGAATATTCTGGTAAAGAAACAATGTATGACGGTAGAACTGGGAAACCATTTCCTGTGGATGTCTTCATTGGAGTTGTATATTATCAAAAATTACACCACATGGTTGCTGACAAAATCCATGCAAGAGCTCGTGGACAAGTTCAGATGTTGACTAAACAACCAACTGAAGGAAGAGCAAGAGGTGGTGGATTAAGATTTGGTGAAATGGAGAGAGATTGTTTAATTGCATATGGTGCTTCAATGATTCTTAAAGATAGATTGTTAGATGAGTCTGACAAATCTGATATCTTTGTATGTGAAAGATGTGGTCTAGTCGCTTATCATGATGTTAAACAAAGAAAATACGTTTGCAGAGTTTGTGGTGATAAAGCCAAAGTATCTTCTGTTTCTGTAGCATATGCATTCAAATTATTGTTGCAAGAAATGCAAAGTCTTAATGTCGCACCAAGGTTATTGATCAAGGAGAAAATCTAATGTCTGTTCAAGCAATTAAAGCAATTGATGGAATTCGATTTTCAGTATGGTCTCCAACTGAAATTAGAAAATATTCTGTAGCAGAAATTACTGCTCCTGAAACATATGATGAAGATGGAATGCCTGTACAAGGAGGTCTTATGGATGGCAGACTTGGAACACTTGAGCCTGGACAAAAATGTCTTACATGTGGAAATACTGCTGCAAGATGTCCTGGACACTTTGGACATATTGAACTTGCAGAACCAATTTTACACATTGCATTTATTGATAATATTTACAAATTATTACAATCTACCTGTCGTTCATGTGCCAGACTTAAAGTACCTCAAGAAGATCTTAATGCATTTCAAAAAATTAAAGATAAACATGCAGCTTACACTGTAATTTCACAAAAACGTATTCCAGAACAAATTATTGAAAAAGCTAAAAAAGCAAAAGAATGCCCTCATTGTGGAAAAACCCAATACGAATTAGTTTTTACAAAACCAACAATCTTTGTAGAAAAAACTGAAATTGGTGAACATAGATTGCTACCGATCACAATTAGAGAAAGATTTACACAAATTCTTGATGAAGATTTAACATTATTATCTTATGATCCAATCACTGCTAGACCAGAATGGTTTATTCTACAAGCATTACCTGTTCCACCAGTAACTGTTAGACCTTCAATTATTCTTGAAACTGGAATTAGATCTGAAGATGACTTGACACACAAAATGGTAGATATCATCAGAGTTAATCAAAGACTCAAGGAAAGTAAAGAAGCAGGAACTCCACCATTGATTGTTCAAGATTTAGTTGATTTGTTACAATATCATTCTACGACATACTTTGATAACGAAGTTTCTGGAATTCCTCAAGCACATCATCGTTCTGGCCGTCCACTCAAAACATTAACTCAAAGACTAAAAGGAAAAGAAGGAAGATTTAGAGGCTCATTATCTGGAAAAAGAGTTGACTTTTCAAGTAGAACTGTAATCTCACCTGATCCAAACTTGGATTTATCTGAAGTTGGAGTTCCTGAACAAGTTGCAATGAAACTAACTATTCCTGAAATTGTTACTGACTGGAACATTGACAGAATGAGAAAATTAGTTATCAATGGACCTGAAAAACATCCTGGTGTAAACTATATCGTAAGACCAGATGGTGTAAAGATTAGATTGGATTTCGTAGAGGATCGTTCTACAATTGCTGAAACCCTTGAGGTTGGATATTTGATTGAACGACATCTTGCAGATGGTGATATTGTCATGTTCAATAGACAGCCATCACTTCACCAAATGTCAATTATGGCTCACTATGTGAGAGTACTTCCAGGTAAGACTTTCAGATTACATCCTTCTGTATGCCCACCATACAATGCAGACTTTGATGGTGATGAAATGAACCTTCACGTTCCTCAAAGTGAGGAAGCAAGAGCAGAAGCAATTCTTTTGATGAGAGTTCAAGATCAATTAATTTCTCCAAGATACGGTGGTCCAATTATTGGAGCACTAAGAGACTTTGTAACTGGTGCTTACCTTCTAACTAAAGATGATACTACTCTGTCTATTCAAGAATTTTCAAACTATGCAATGCTTGGCGGTTATACTGATCCACTTCCAAAACCTGCAACTAAAACAAAAGATGGACCTGCATATACTGGAAAACAATTATTCTCATTATTCCTTCCAAAAGATTTCAACTATGTCCTTACGTCAAAATGGTCAAAGGGAACAAAAGGTCCAGAAAAAGACGTTGTAATCAAAAATGGTGAATTAATCAGTGGTGTTATTGATAAAACATCAATTGGTGCAGAAGAACCAGAAAGTGTTTTACACAGAATTACAAAAGACTATGGAAATGCAGCTGGTAAAACTTTCTTAAATTCTATTCTCATCATGGTAAAACAATTCATCACTCATTATGGTTTCAGTTATGGTTATGGTGATCTTGAAGTGCCAGAAAAGAATGTACAACAAATCCTAGATGACATTCAAGCAACTTATGATACTGTATCTGATTTAACTGATCAATATGAAAAAGGAACTCTGAAACTAACAAGAGGTATGAAAGCTGAAGAAGCTTTAGAGGCTTACATTGTTAATGAATTAGGTAAAGCAAGAGAAAAAGCAGGAGCTACTGCAAATGATTCCCTTGATGATAGTAATGCTGGAAAAATCATGGCTACAACTGGTGCCAGAGGTTCAGCACTTAACGTAGGTCAGATGGCAGGTGCTTTGGGTCAACAATCAAGAAGAGGAAATAGAATGAGTTATGGTTATAGTAATCGTGCATTAACACATTATTTAGAACATGATAGCAATCCAGATGCACATGGATTTGTAAAATCAAATTACAGAACAGGTCTTACTGCTTTAGAATTCTTCTTCCACGCAATGGGTGGTCGTGAAGGACTAGTAGATACTGCAGTTAGAACACAACAAAGTGGTTACATGCAACGTAGATTGATTAACGCATTAGAGCACATTAGATTAGAATATGACGGAACAGTAAGAGACCCACACGGCCACATTGTTCAATTCCTATACGGTGAAGATGGAATTGATGTGCAAAAAAGTGACCATGGTGAAGCATTCAATGCAAGCCGATTGGCAGAATCACAACAAATTACTGATACTGGAAAGAAAGCAACCAAAGAAGAAATTGATACTTTAACTAAAAAATATACAAAGACATTCAATCCAAGACTAACTAGTCTTGTAATTGACGCTTTACAGAAATCTACCTTGAGTAAAGAAGGTGTTGAAACAGTATGTAAGAAAGGACTTTCACTTTACAACAAAGCAAAAGTAGAACCCGGTCAAGCAGTGGGAATTGTCACAGCACAATCTATCGGCGAACCTGGCACTCAGATGACTTTGAGAACTTTCCACTTTGCAGGAATTAAAGAAAGAAACGTTACCCTTGGTCTTCCAAGATTAATTGAATTGGTTGATGCTAGAAAGAAACCTGTCACTCCAACTATGGATATCTATCTTGATGAGGAGTCAAAGAAATCTCGAGAAAAGGCAATTGATGTTGCACGCAATATACTGCAAACTAAAGTCAGTGCACTGATTGTTGATTCTGAAACAGATTATTCTACAAATATCAAATTGATTATGAGTACTAACCGATTAAACGAAAGAGGATGCTCTATTGCAGAAGTAGAAGCAGCACTTTCATCCAACAAAAAATTCAAAATGGAAGTTACGGGCGAACTGATAACCTTGAATTTGGTAGACGAAGCTGATACTGCAACTGCAATTGCAATTAGAAACAAAGTTCTTAACACTACTGTTAAAGGAGTTCCAGATGTTGAACGAGTTACACTGGTTCAAAAAGATGATGAATGGGTTATTCAAACGACTGGTTCTAACATTGCCAAAGTGCTTGAAGTAAAAGGCATTGATAAAAAGAATGTAAGAACTAACAATGTGTTTGAAATTGCAGGAACTTTGGGAATTGAGGCTGCAAGAAATTCATTGATCAATGAACTCAACCATACTTTGGGTGACCAGGGATTGGAAGTTGATAATAGATACATTATGTTAGTATCTGATTTGATGTGTTCCAGAGGATACATGCAACAAATTGGTAGACATGGGATTGCTGGTACTAAAGATAGTGTTCTTGCAAGAGCAGCATTTGAGATTACAGTTCCAACAATTGCACATGCTGCACTCATGGGTGAAGTTGAACAACTCAAAGGTATTACTGAAAATGTAATTGTCGGTAGCAACATTCCAATCGGAAGTGGTACTGTTGACTTATACATGCAAGTGAGCAAGAAAAAGTAGGAGTAAAAGTTAGAATTTAGTGATAATTATGGCAGATGAAATTTCAACATTAATGAGTAACAGTAAAGACAAAGTTGTATTACTTCGATTGAGAAATACAAAAACCATCCAAGGAATTCTTAAAGACTTTGATATTCATATGAATCTCACATTAGAGGATGCTGAAGACATTACTGAAGAAAAGCATGAGAAACTAGGTAAAGTGTTGCTTCGTGGTGATAATATCTTGCTAGTTTCATTGCCTGAAGAAAAATCTTAGAACTCTTTTATCAAACAATAAATTCACTAAACCATAATTTTTAACATGTTCCAATTTTTACTGTTCTTTTTAATTCTACTTCCGGCATTTGGACAAACTGCCCCTGATTACAATAATCCATATTCTCCAATATTTACAGACAAACCAGTTTATTCCTGGACTGATAAAATGAAAATTACTATTATTTCACCAAGCTGGAATTCTGATAAACATCTCATTGATTCAATTGGGGAAACCAGTGAACATCCAATTAAAATTGCCACCTCTGAGCATTCTTTGGAGCCCTATCGGTTTACTGAAACTGATGTAAACTCTGGTATTTTTACTGCAGAAGTGATTCTTACAGGCTTTACTCATGATGCTGATGGTGATGGGGATTCTGATACGACTCCTAGAACCATTGGAAATGGACCCACTAGTGGATTTTTAGAAGTTGATAGAGATTCTGCAATAACTATTTCCTTTGAGTTTGCAGATGGGGTTGTATTAGTTGAATCAGTTCCAGTTACTTGGAATGTTGGAACCATTAATTTTACTGAAGATCTTTTCTATTTGGAAAACTCTGCAGTGATTCGCGTAATTGATGTTGATATGAATTTGAATCCTGAGGCTCTGGATCAATTACCGATACAAATTTTTTCTGATTCTGATGTTGCCGGAATTGATGTGAATGCTGTAGAAACATCTGAAAGCTCAGGATCTTTTATTGCAACTATTTCATTATCTCAGAATTCTCCTTCTAGTGGAAATAGGCTTTATTCTCTTCCTGGAGATGAAATTTTTGCCAAGTATACTGATTATACTCTTCCAAAACCTTACTCAAAATCAGATAATTTAGCAATTGACACTATTGCAAGAGTTGAATCATCAATACCTCCAATAGATCGAATCAAAAATTTCCCAATCACTTTCTCTGATGGACTTGGAAATCCATTACAATTATTTTCACAAAATTCACAAATGCAAATAGTTGGAACTATCTTAAATGAGCATGATTTTAAACAAAAATTTGTTTACCTGTTCCAAGTAAAAAACGATGAAAATATTGTTGAATCTCTGTCGTGGATTCAGGGGGAAATTTCTCCTCAACAAAATCTGGATGTTTCTCAATCATGGATTCCAAAAAAATCTGGAATTTATAAAATAGAAACTTTTGCTTGGAACTCAATTAATGATCCGACAGCTCTGTCTCCTTCAATGTCCACTTTAATCAATATTCAGTGAAAAGAATAACTTCTACGTGATTATTAAATAGAAACTTGCATTTTTACCCTTGTGTTAGGAATTGTATTAGGAATTACCTTAGTGTTAGCCGTATTTTCTTCTGTCATTTTCACAGAAGTTTTTGCAGAATCACTCATTGTAAATTTTGACAAGCAATTTTATGATCTAGGGGATTCGTTAACTGTTTCAGGTGAAATTGCAGAGGTTGGAATGCCTGTAATGGCCATGAGTATCTATGATCCGGACGGAAAAATCCTGTCTGCAAATAATTTGGAAATTTCACCTGAAAAAACATTCAGTAAGACTATTTCTCTTGATTCGCCATTTTATGAAAAAACTGGTGAATATTTAGTCAAACTTGATTATGGACAAATTTCTGAGAATTATTATTTTATGGTTGAAGGGATTTTTTCTGAGTCTGAAATGCTAATTGAAGAAACTGTAGTACCTGAGGTTATTTTACTTTACACCGAACAAAAACAATACGCTGATCAAGATGTAATCAGAATTACTGGCCTGGTTTCAGCAATGGATTCTCCAACAGTGTTGATTGGAATATATGATCCATTTGGAATGCCTGCAGGATTTTATTTTGGTTCAGTTGATTCTAACTTGGAATTTACTACAAGTTTCCTTGTAAAAGACGGAGTGAATTTCAGAGTCGATGGAACTTATTCTGTAAAAGCACATTATGCTGAAACTGAAGCAAAATCCTTTTTTGAGTATTCTAAAATTCCCCAAATTGTAATTGAAGACACCGTTGCACATGACACCGTTGCACAAGACACCGTTGCACAAGACACCGTTGCACAAGACACCGTTGCACAAGACACCGTTGCACATGACACCGTTG